>JAQSXQ010000290.1 GCA_029256565.1 Mycobacterium sp. | reverse complement strand
TGGCGCCCGAGTAGATGACCTCGGCCACGGTCGCGTCGACCGTGCGGGTCCCCGGTGCGCTGGCTTCGCCGGTGCGGAGGACGGACACCTTCTCCGGTCGTACGGCGAAGACGCCTGGCCTGCCGACGATCACCCGGGCGGCCTCGCCGTCGAAGACGTTCGACGTCCCGACGAAGTCGGCCACGAAGCGGTTCGCCGGCCGTTCGTAGACGTCGCGCGACGGACCCACCTGCTCGATGCGGCCATCGTTGAACACCGCAAGGCGGTCGCAGAGCGTCAGTGCCTCGTCCTGGTCGTGGGTGACGATGACGAACGTGATGCCGACCTCGCGCTGAATCGCCTTGAGTTCCACCTGCATCTGCTCGCGCAGCTTGAGGTCAAGCGCTCCGAGCGGTTCGTCGAGGAGCAGGACGCGTGGCCTGCCGACCAGTGCGCGGGCGAGTGCGACGCGCTGACGCTGCCCGCCCGACAGCTGCGCGGGGCGCCGCGCCGCGACGTCGGTGAGTCGCACCATGTCGAGCGCATCGGCCGTGCGCTTGCGACGGTCGGACCGTGCCACGCCGCGGACCTTGAGCCCGTACTCGACGTTCTGGCCGACCGTCATGTGCGGGAACAGCGCGTACTCCTGGAACACCGTGTTGACGTCGCGGCGCTGGGCGGGCAGTGACGTCACGTCCTTCCCGCCGAGGCGGATGGTGCCCGCCGTGGGCTCCTCGAACCCGGCGATCATCCGCAGCACCGTCGTCTTGCCCGAGCCCGACGGGCCGAGGATGGCGAAGAGTTCACCGTCGTAGACCGTCAGATCGGCGCCCTCCACGGCGACCACGTCGGCACCCCGGGCGCTGCCGCGGTCGCGGAACACCTTGCGCACGCCGTCGAGTTCGATCCGGGGTTCGTTCGCCTCGGCGTCGGTCGTGATGCCGGGCGCCGCGTCGACCCGTCCGGAAGGCATGGCTGATCTTATGAATTCCTCCGCGATATCGCAGCGTCATCACGGATCGCGCGCCGTGGCGTGTCGAAACCGACGGGTTCCGTCGTCACGCGCACAGCGATCGCACAGCCGCCACCTCCCCGCGAACGTCGGTTACCGCCACGCCGAACCCGCGCACACCGTGGCGGTAACCTACGTTCGGCGGAGTTGAGCGGTCGCACAGCCTAAGCTGTGCGATCGTGCACGACGGAGATCTCACGCGGCGGCAGGCCCGATGAAGAAGCTGGTCCTCGGCGCGAGCGGCTTCCTCGGCTCGCACGTGACCCGTCAACTGGTCGCCAACGGCGAGGACGTCCGCGTCATGCTGCGCAAGACCAGCTCCACCAGAGGAATCGACGACCTCGACGTCGAACGCCGGTACGGCGACGTCTTCGACGACGCGGCGTTGGCGGACGCGATGTCGGGTTGTGACGTCGTGTACCACTGCATCGTCGACGCGCGCATGTGGCTGCGCGACCCGGCGCCGCTGTTCCGCACCAACGTCGAGGGTTTGCGGCACGTGCTCGACGCGGCCGTCGCCGCGGACCTGCGCAAGTTCGTCTACACCAGCACCACCGGCACGCTCGCGGTCAGCACCACGCGGCCGGTCACCGAGGACGACCCGCACGACTGGGACGACGGCGGTCCGTACATCAAGGCCAGGGTGGACGCGGAGAACCTGGTGCTGCGCTACGCCCGCGAGGCCGGACTGCCGGCCGTCGCCCTGTGCATCTCCACCACCTATGGCCCGGGGGACTGGCAGCCCACCCCGCACGGCGGGCTGATCGCGCAGGTGGCCGCCGGACGCTTCCCCTTCTATCTCGGGTTCTCCGCGGAAGTGGTCGGCATCGAGGACGCCGCGCGCGCCATGCTGCTGGCCGCCGAGCACGGCCGCGTCGGCGAGAGGTACATCGTCTCCGACCGCTACCTGAGTTCACGCGAGGTGCACGCCATCGCCGCGGAGGCGGTGGGACGTCGCGCGCCGCGCATCGGACTACCGCTGCCGTTGCTGTACGGGGCCGCCCGAATCAACGATCTGGCCGCCTCGGTGCTGCGACGCGACCTCGAGTTCGCTGCGGTGGGCATCCGCATGGCCGAACTGATGTCACCCCTGGATCACCGCAAAGCCGAGCGAGAACTGGGTTGGACGCCTCGACCGGTCGAGGAGTCCATCGCCGCCGCTGCCCGCTTCTTCCAGAACGAGGCTCGCTGACCGTCCGCGCAGTGCGGCCCGAATCGGCCGGGTCTCTGGTGTCGGCTGGGGTGTCGACGCCGGTGTGGCCAGTGGCACAGGCGAGGAAGTTGGTGTTCGGGTCGTGTCCTGGGAGTCGCGTCGACCTCTCGGCGCGACGTACACCACCACCGCGGCCGCACTCGCCGGCGGAGGCTCGACCGGCAGCGCTGACGTCCGCGGTTCCGCCGGTGACGGCGTCCGCCGCACCACGGAGATCCGGCTCGACCATGTCGGCGGCGTGATCACGGCGGCCGACGAGGGATCGGGTGTGACGGGCGCACACCGGTACGCGCAGGACCCCCGGACGAGGCCCTGACTCGGCACGCCGTTACGGCCGGCGGATGGCTCGTGACCTGTAGGAGAGCGGCTCACGGCCGTGCCCGACGACCGGCGCGTCGTGCAGTTCGCCACCGACTGGCTGGGCGGGGCGCCACGACGGCACCGGGCTCGTGAACGGGGCAGGGAGTCGAACGTCCCCGCGGGCGGGCCCAGTGGGTCGTCCGTTCGGGCCTCGGTCGACGACGTCCCACCGGACGGCAGGACGAAGAGCGGGTGGCGCCCAGCCCAGACCCCGGAGTCCGTGATCGGCCGTCAGTGCAGGCGGGGTCGGCGTCGACCCCACGAAGACCGACTGGGCCGTGAGTGGACGGCCCGGGGTCGCACCGCAGGCAGCGCGACGGGCGTTCGCCGCGGAGATGGCGCACCCAGCCGTGGACGCGCACCGGTCGAGATCGACGCGCGCGGTCCCGGTGGACGTGGACCGCGTCATCGAAGCCGGATCCGGCCAACCGAGGCAAAAAACTTACTGATCAGTAAGTCCGCTCAGCAAACTTCCCGACGCGGATCGCGGCGCCGACTAGACACATCGGGAAGAGCTGTCGAGCTTCGCCGTGGGACTGCGACGCGTTCGAGGGCCGGAAAATCTCACATAACGATTTGGTAACAATGCTGCCTTGATCTGCGCAGTTATAGCTACTCGACCGTAACCACACGCATGCAGGACGTTTGTCCCGGAACGTCGGCGGGCCGTCCGGAAGACGTGTTATCCAACACGTGGTTACTCGAGCGTAGAACTCGCCAGTAACCATTCTGGGCCCGTAGCGCCGGTCAGCTCTTATGACACTCTTACAAGGGCTCACACACACGCCAGGCTCCCATCCGAGGGAGCCGGTACCGCGTCCCAGAACGCCAGACGGTCGATGCGGCAGTGGCCCAGATGTAGTCGGAGATTCGACGCCGAATCATCCCCCGCAAGGTAGCGGGGCCGACAACCCAGACGAACGCCGACGACGAGCAATACGCGCGAGCAGCGCACGAGGAGATGGCAACACGTGACGATCAACGAACACGACAGGGTTTCGACGGGGCGCGGAGCGGTCGGATCGACCTCGACCCACACTGCGCACGCGCTGGTCGATCAGCTCAACGCCGGTGAACCCTATGCAGTCGCGTTCGGCGGCCAGGGCGGCAACTGGCTGGAGAACCTCGAGGAACTGATCAGCTCGGCCGGCATCGAGTCCGAACTGAGCGAGGTCGTCGGCGAGGCCGCGCTCCTCCTCGAGCCCGTCGCCCGTGAACTGGTCGTGGTCCGGCCGGTCGGCTTCGAGCCCATCCAGTGGGTGCGTGCGCTCGCCGCCGACGAGACGCTGCCGACCGCCAAGCAGCTCACCACCGCCGCGATCTCCGGACCCGGCATCCTGCTGGCCCAGATGGCCGCCATGCGCGCCGTGGAGCGCCAGGGCCTCGATCTGCAGGGCACTCCGCCCGTGGCGATGGCCGGACACTCCCAGGGCGTCGTCGCCGTCGAGTCGCTCAAGGCCGGCGGCGCACGCGACGCCGAGCTGCTCGCACTGCTGCAGCTGATCGGTGCGGCGGGCTCGCTGGTGTCGCGTCGTCGCGGCATGGTCGGGCGAGGCGACAAGTCGCCGATGGTGTCGGTCACCAACGCCGATCCCGACCGCATCGCCGAACTGCTCGAGGACTTCTCCACCGACGTCCGCACGGTGCTGCCCCCCGTCCTGTCGATCCGCAACGGTCGGCGTTCGGTGGTCATCACCGGCACGCCCGAGCAGCTCGCACGCTTCGAGCTGTACTGCTCGAAGATCACCGAG
>JAQSXQ010000289.1 GCA_029256565.1 Mycobacterium sp. | reverse complement strand
CTGCTGGAGGGCAGGAACGCCAACACCCACCACCTCGGCATCGACGTGCTGGAGGCCACCGGCGCAATCCCGGTGCGGGCCAGGGTCGTCGACGACGGAGATCTGGTCACCGCGGGCGGCGTGACCTCGGGCCTCGATCTCGCGCTGCATCTGCTCGACCGCGCCTACGGTCCACGGGTCGCGATCGCCGTCGAGGAACTGTTCGCCTACGAGCGGCGCGGCACGGTGTGGACCAACACCGGCCGGGAACCGAAGCCGACGTGACGGCCGGTGTCGTCGGCGAGTGGGACGTCACCATCAAGACACCCGTGGGCTCGCTGCACGTCGTGTACGACTTCGTGGAGCGCGACGGCGCCGTGGCAGGCACCGCGGCGGGCAAGGGCGAGACGGTGCCCCTGACCGACGTCGTCGTCGAGGACGGGCGGGTCCGCTGGCGGCAGACGGTGACCAAGCCCATGCGCCTGAAACTGGAGTTCGACGTCGAGGTGGACGGCGACCGGCTCACCGGGCACTCCCGCGCAGGGCGCCTGCCGCGATCGGCGGTCGAGGGGGTGCGCCGGGCAGCGTCATGAGACGACTCCCCGCGAGCGGTGGACGAACTGGTGACTTGCTGTAAGGCTCGCGTGGTGGGGGGCGGGTGGGGCACTCGCGGGGCCGAAGGGGCTCTGCACGACTTCGTCATGTCCGAGACGCCCGAACCCGAGGCGTTGATCCTCGAGGGCGAGGCGGGGATCGGCAAGACCACTCTGTGGTGGTCGGCAGTCGACAGAGCAGGCACGGCCGGTCGACGAGTTCTGTCGACCCGGGCGTCCGCTGCCGAGTCAGCGATCGCCTACGGCGTCTTGGCCGACCTGCTGAGCTCGGTCGACGAGCAGGTCTGGTCGGCGTTGCCTGCCCGGCAACGGGTGGGGGTCGAGCGCATATTGCGCGGGAGCGAGGCGGACGGCCCCTCAACCGAGCAACGGGCAGTGGCGGCAGGTTTCCTGTCCGTCGTCGAGATCCTCGCTTCTCGCGGCGCCGTCGTGCTCGCGATCGACGACCTTCAGTGGATCGACGCCTCCAGCGCGAAGGTGGTCGACTTCGTGACCCGGCGACTCACCGGTCCGGTCAAGCTGCTGGCCACCGTTCGCACCGAACCAGGTTCGGATGCCGGCCGCCCACTCCTGCAGATGCCACGACCGGAGGCCTTGGTTCGGATGCGCGTCGGCGCCATGTCGATGACCGCGCTGCACGGCATGATCCGCGAACGGCTCGGGCGCTCGCTATCCCGTCCGACGATGAGCCGGATCCACGAGGTGTCAGGCGGAAACCCCTTGTACGCCTTGGAACTCGCCAGGTCGATCGGTGACGATGGGGCCGACTCGGAGGCATTCCTGCCGAGCACGCTGGCCGAACTGGTGTCGATCAGGGTCGGACGGCTGGACGCCGACGTCGGCGACGTCCTGCTGGCGGCCGCATGCGTGCCCGCACCGTCTGTGGGCCTGGTGGCCGACGCAACGGGGTTCGAGCCCGAACACGTCACGCGGACACTCGACGCAGCACAGGAGAAGGGCATCGTCTCGACCGACGGGCACCGCGTCGTCTTCTCACATCCGCTCCTGAGCCGAGGGGTGTACACGTTGGCGACTCCCGCCCGCAGACGGGCGATGCATCGTCGGCTTGCGCAGGTGATCGACCAACCGGAACTCCGCGCTCGTCATCTCGCCTTGGCTGCCACGAGCGCCGACGCCTCGACGCTGGCGTCCCTCGACGCCGCGGCCCGCTCGGCCCGTGCGCGAGGGGCTCCGGCGGCGGCCGCGGAATTCACCGACCTGGCGATCAAGCTCGGCGGTGACACGCCGCGACGTCGTATTCAGTTGGCAGGCCATCACTTCGGTGCCGGTGACCTGAAGCGAGCCAAGTCGTTGCTCGAGGAGGTCATCAGGACCATGCCGCCCGGCGCACTGCGAGCGGAGGCGTCCAGTCTGCTGGGGTCCATCTGCGTCTATGACGACAGCTTCCTTGCCGCCGCGCAGGCACTGGAGGGTGCGCTTCGCGAAGCCGGGGACGACCTGGCGCTTCGCACGCAGGTGCTGGTGACGCTGTCCTATGCCCACTACAACGCGGGTCGGTTCGTCCGCGCGGCCATGTCCCTGGGCGCGGCGATCGAACACGCGGAACGTCTCGGTCGGCCCGAACTGCTGAGCCAGGCGCTCGGCCTGCGCGTGATCCTCGGATTCCTGCGCGGCGACGGACTGGACGCCGTCCGCATGCGCCGGGCGCAGGACCTCGAGGTCGGCGACGTCGACACCCCGATGGTGTTTCGACCGCGGATGCAGCACGCGATGCTGCTCGCGTGGACGGGCGAGTTGGACCGCAGCCACCACGAGATCGCGTCGATTCGACAGCAGTGCATCGAGGGCGGCGAAGAGAACGAGCTGATCTTCGTCGCCGTGCATGGCGTGCTCGTCGAGATCTGGCGGGGCAATTTCGCCAATGCCGTGCTGATCGCCGAGGACACCACGGAGCGGGCCCAGCAGCTGGGCGGTGACGTTCCGTTGTTCGTGGCGACGACCATTCAGGCGGCGCTCGCCGCATACGCCGGCCGGGTGGAGGACGCTCGCCGCGACACGGCCATTGCACTGGCGGCCAGTCAACGGTCGGGCGCCAACCTCCTGGTCGTGTGGACGTTGACGACGCTCGGCTTCCTCGAATCGTCACTCGGCAACCACGAGGCGACGCTCGCGGCCGTGGCACCGCTGATCGACAGGCTGAACCACGCTTCTTCGGCGACCGAGATCGTCGCTGCCGCGTTCATACCCGACGCGGTCGAGGCAATGGTCGGCCTGGGCCGTCTCGACGAGGCCGAGCGACTGGTCGACGTCCTCGAGGACAACGGCCGCAGGTTGGATCGCCCGTGGATGCTGGCCGTCGGCGCCCGAAGTCGCGCACTGGTGCTGGCGGCCAGGGGTGACATCGACGGTGCGTTGGCGGCGAGCCAGCGTGCGATCGACGAGCACCCCCGGCTGGCCATGCCCTTCGAGCACGCGCGGTCCTACCTGCTCCTCGGGCAGATCCAACGTAGAGACCGGCGCAAGGAGGCCGCATCGGCTTCGGTGACGAAGGCCTTGGCGATCTTCGAGGACCTGGGAACCACGTTGTGGGTCAACCGCGCTCGCGCGGAGATGACCCGGACTCACTTCGGCCCCCGGCCGCGCACCGTGCTCACTCCCTCCGAGGAGCGGGTGGCCGAGATCGCCGCGACGGGCAAGACGAACCGCGACGTCGCCAGTGCGTTGTTCATCAGCCCCAAGACCGTCGAAGCCAACCTCGGCCGGGTGTATCGCAAGCTTGGCATCAACTCGCGTGCCGAACTCGGCCGCTACTTCGGTACGCGGGATGCGCACGATCAAATCCGTAGGGAAACGCCCGATTCCTTGCCCTCGCCCTAGCCCTAGCGTCGACGTCAACGAATCGACGACGAGGTGGCCACGTGCGAACGCACCCAGACAGCAGCTCCGCGATCGCAGCCGTCATGTGCGTCGCGATGACGCTGACCGCTGCCTGCGCCAGTTCGGTTCCCGGCAGCGCGCGTGCGCCGGAAACGACGACTCGCGCAACCGCCGACGCGTCGGACGGACTGTTCCGCGAGGGCCAGCCGTGGAACAACGACGTGGCCGACGCTCCCGTCTCCGGACGTAGCGACGCCATCATCGCCGCCCTGAATCGTCTCGGTGGCTGGGGCAACGACGGCGTCTTCCAGGTCGACTTCTCGATACCGGTCCTCATCGCCGACGCATCGGCTCCACGCAGAGAAGTCGTCGGGACCGACGACTACTGCTTCGGCGGACCCGACTGCGATGACGTGCCCGCTCTCGTCCCCGTTCCCGATGGCGCGCACATGGAGGGATCGAGCGACCTGAGCTGCGACATCTCGGCTGAAGACTGCCATCTGCTCGTGGCCGACCGCGACGAGCGGAAGCTGTACGAGATCTATCAGGGCACTGAGATGGCGAGTGCCATCATGGCTCGAGGCCTGTTCGTGTGGGATCTGAACGAAGTCCACCCGGAGACGTTGCGCGGCGATCAGTGCACGAGCGCCGACGCCGCCGGTTTCCCCATCGCCGGGCTGACGCCCACCGTCGAGGAGGTCGCCGCAGGACGCGTCGACCATGCACTGCGCTTCATCCTGCCCAACGATCGGATGAAGGCCGACACCTACGTCCGGCCCGCAACCCACGCCGGGGGGCCGGAGAGCTCGGATCCCGACGCTCCCCCGTACGGGGTGCGCTTCCGACTCGAACCGGACTTCGACGAATCGGGCTACGGCGAATCCGAGCGA
>JAQSXQ010000288.1 GCA_029256565.1 Mycobacterium sp. | reverse complement strand
CGGGCGGCGGTGGTCAGGTTGGCGCCTGCGGTGTGGAAGCAGCTGGCGGCGTGGAAGCTCACCTCGCCCGCTGCGAATGGCCCGTCCTCCACGTGAACCCCATGTGTACGAAGGGTTTCCGACACACCACGGTCGTACGACGTGCCGTGCTTGTCGAACTCGAGGTCCGCAACCATTTCGCCGACGTGGACACCGCGGGCGAACGCCAGCGGACCCATGTCGCGCGGGGTGGGCTGGAGCGGAATCCATGCCGTGAGCACGTCGGGGGAGTCGAGCGGGAAGTGGTGGGCGTCGTAGTGCCACGGCGTGCGGCCCGCGCCGGGTTCCTTGGACAGTGCGTTGTCGTGATAGAGCCGCACCTGATGGGTACCGAGCAACGCC
Organism: Mycobacterium sp.; assembly: GCA_029256565.1. Taxonomy (GTDB): domain Bacteria; phylum Actinomycetota; class Actinomycetes; order Mycobacteriales; family Mycobacteriaceae; genus Mycobacterium. Next base: position 3,941 of record JAQSXQ010000288.1, on the reverse strand, counting down.
GCACTGATGCCTCCGATGCGCGGTGACAACACCGCGGCGCGCACGAGGTCGTCCTCCAGCCACATCATCTCGCGGCTCTGGAAACCGACTGCAGGATCGACGGATTCGTCGAGCATCTCCCGCAGTCGTGCCCGCAGCCGCTCCACGGCGCCGGGGGTCAAGACACCCGGCAGCTTGATGAACGCGTCGGAGCGGAACTGCTGGACCTGGGCCGCGGTGATCGGGTAGGGCTCGGCCAGTTCCGCGGTCACCTCGTCGTCCGAGGGCAGCGGCCCGGGGTCGTGCGACGGCGGATCGATGAACGGGCCATCGGGCACGGGACCGTCGGCCAGCGACATGTACCAATCCCACCACTGGTCGTTGCCGCGATCCCACTCGACGGCGACGTCGGACGCCGTGCCCGCCGCGGTGGTCTCGGACAGGTACGGGTTCCGAATCACGCTTGCTGCCAGGTGATCAGGTGCGCCTCGTGCTGGAATTCATACGCGCCGTCGGCATCCCGGCATCCCGCGAGATAGCCGCCGAGTACCTCGCTGGCCTCCATCTCGTCCAGTGACACCGCGTCGTCGAACGCGCACCGTTGCAGGAATCCCTCGGCGACCGCCCGGTCGGACGTCCCGGTGCGGTAGTGCAGCACCTGAACCTCGACCGGCGCACCCGCAGCGCGTAGGGCCTCGGCGACTCCCTCGGCGTCGGTGTACGGCGTGGCATCGGGTGCGAACGAGGCGCGGTAGGCGTCGTAGAAGGTCAGGTAGTGCGAGCGCGACGACGCCTGCGCGACGGCCCCGAAGCCGCCCGACCGGAGCGCCGCGACCATCCTCGCGACGCCGGCGGCCAGCTCGACGGGCGGCAGTGCGTACAGCGCATGGGTCGCCCAGGCGACGTCGTAGCCAGTGCCCGAGAAGTCCTGCAGGAACACTTCGTGCTCGCCCGCCGCGACGAACGGTGGAGCGAGGGCTGCGCGGGCCTCCGCGATGCTGAACGCCGACGGGTCCAGGAGGTCTACCTCGACGACGGGACGCTCCGGCAAACCCCCGGCGAGTAGTGCGGTGGGGAATTTCCCGCTTCCGCACGCCACGTCGAGCAGGCGCACGCGGCCGTCGACGGCATGGCGGCTCAGGTCGGCGTCCCATGGCCGGGCGGCGACGAGCTGCCGGTAATCCTCGGTGGCCAGCGCGTAGAACGCTTGCATCCCCGATCGGCCGGCTTCGCTCCAGTGGTCCAAACTGCGTTGAGCGGTATCGGGACGAGACATCGCTCAAGCCAACCACGGAAGTCGGGGGCCGATTCTTACGCAACGGTGTCGGTGTTGATCATCGGACGGTTCGGCCGGCTTTTGGAGGAACACTGGCGTCAGTGACAGTGATGGGGCCGCCCCTGCCCCTCGATGGACTACGGGCACGGATCCTCGATCAACCGGCATTGCCTGCGCTGTCGCCCGAGCGGTACGCCCACACCCACGCCATCTACGAGGCGGCCAGCGATCAGCGGCCACGGTTGCAAACATGGCTGGCCACCGCGTTGCCGCCCATGCTGGGCGACTGCGATCCGGTGCGGGTGGTCGGCGTCGGCGTCGGCGACGGAAGTGTCGATGCGCCGCTCGCCGCCGCGCTCGCCCGCAACGGTCGCCGGGTGCGCTACACCGGCGTCGAACCGCATGCACCGTCCGCTGCGTTGTTCGCCTCTCGGCTGAACGCACTCGACGCCGATACGCTCACGCCCACCGTCGTCATCGGTGAGCTGGCCAACCACGACGCGGGCCATCCCGCCGATCTGGTGCACTTCCTGCATTCGCTGTACTACGTCGCCGACCTGTCGACGGCACTCGACCACGCCGTGAGCATGGTCAGGCCCGGCGGTCTCCTCGTCACCGCGATCGCTCCGCTACAGCCGCTGTGCGTGCTGACGGAGATGCTCTGCCCGTGGGCAGGTCTCAAACCATGGTTCGCCGAGGACGTCGAGGCCGAACTCGAGTCGCGTGCGCTGAGCACCCGTACCGAGACGATCGTGGGACACCTCGACGCCCGCGATGCGCTCGAGGATCCGCTCGGCCGCGGAGAGGCCGTGCTGGACTTCCTCATCGGAGCCCGTTCGCGTGCATTGGATTTCGACGCGCGCGAGCAGCTACTCGACTACCTGCGCGAGATCTCCCTGCCGGGCAGGCCCGGCGTTCTGCCCCACCCCGTCGACGTCCTGATCACCCGGGTGCCCTGAGTCGGGTTCGCGGTTATCTCGTACGGAGTCCCTCGACGAACAGTCGAACGACCCGTTCGTTGAACGAACCGTCTTCGCCGGGGACGGGTTGGCAGAGTAGTGCGACGCTCACCAGGATCTCGCGTGCGGTCACGTCGGATCGGATGGCGCCGGACGCGGCGCCTCGGTCGAGTATGCCGCCTAGCGCGGGGACGAGGGAGTCCAGCAACGACGAGGGCAGGCCCTCGTAGGCGGGGTCGGCTGAATGAAGTGCTTCGGCGAGCCCTTGCTTGGTGCCGACGAACGTCACGAATCGCTTGACCCACGCGCAGAGTGCGTCGAACGGTTCGAGTGTCGCGCCAAGTGAATCGGCGGCGGCAACGCAGTCGTCGACCTCTTGCCGCAGCACGGCCACGATGAGGTCTGAGCGTCGAGGGAAGTGTCGGTAGAGCGTGCCGACGCCCACGCCCGCCAGATCGGTGATCGACTTCGCCGGGGCACTGACACCCGAGGTGGCGAATACCGTCTTCGCCGCATCGAGCAGGGCGGTGAGGTTCCGCTGCGCGTCCATTCGCGGTCGACGAGGCGAGTCGGGAGCCGTTGACTCACCTGCCACGTTTCCCTCCTTGCGAAGCGGAACGGCTTTCCGTATCGTCGCCTAGACGGAACGGGTTTCCGTTTCAGGGAGTGTACGGGGGCCATGCGTTCCTCGTCGATGGGAGTACGACTTGAAGTACCGCACCCTTGGCCGAACTGGCATACGCGTGAGCCCGTACGGGCTCGGGGCACTGATGTTCGCCACCCAGATGGGAAACACCGACGCCGAGTCGATCGCGATCATCCACAAGGCGCTCGATGCCGGCATCAATCTCATCGACACTGCAGACGCGTACGGCGACTCCGAACGAGTCGTCGGTCGCGCGATCAAGGGGCGCCGCGACAACGTGGTCCTTGCAACGAAATTCGGTCTACCCGCGAGTGCCGACCCCAATCACGGGGGTGCATCGCGCCGGTGGATCGCGACGGCGGTCGAGAAATCGCTGCACCACCTTCAAACCGACTACATCGACGTGTACCAACTCCAGCGTCCCGACCCCGACACCGACATGGAGGAAACGCTGTCCGCGCTGACGGACCTCGTCCAGGAAGGCAAGATCCGCACCTTCGGCACGTCGATGCTGCCCGCATCGAACATCGTCGAAGCGCAGTGGATCGCAGAACGGCACGGCCTGAGGCGGCTTCGCACCGAGCAGCCGCCCTATTCGCTCCTCAACCGCGGCATCGAGCGCGAAGTGCTTCCCGTCGCTCAGCAGTACGGCATGGGTGTCCTGGCATGGGGGCCGCTCGGACAAGGCATGCTCACGGGCCGCGTGCGCCGCGGCCACGACACCGATGTGATTCGCGCGCAATTCAACTCAGTGTTCGGCAACGAGAGACGACTCGGGGCCGTGGAGCAGTTGATCCACCTCGCTGCCGACGTCGGGCTGCCGATCACCCACCTCGCGATGGCATTCGCCGTCTCGCACCCGGGCATCACCAGTGCCCTGCTCGGCGCTCGCACCATGGGCCATCTCGACGACCTTCTCCGGGGGATGGAGACCATTCTCTCGGATGACGTTCTGGACCGAATCGACGAGATCGTGCCGCCAGGTACCGATGTCGGGGAACTGGACCAGGCGTACGTGCCGCCTGCCGTCTCGAGGACGCAGCTGCGACGACGCCCGCTGGCTGAGCGCTCTGCAGCCTGA
>JAQSXQ010000287.1 GCA_029256565.1 Mycobacterium sp. | reverse complement strand
CGACACGTACATCTCGACGATGGGACGGAAGAGGTCGACGTCGTCGAGTTGGCTGCCCAGCACCACCGAATCGCTGGTGGCGACGAGCACCTGCGCCAAGGTCGTCGCCGGGATCAGCAGAGTTCCGCCTAGCCGGTCGACACCCGCCACGATGAACGTTGCGAGTTTGTCCACCACTTCCGACCGCTTCGCGGCCACCCGCTCGCGCGCTTCGGGGTTGCGCAGCAGGTACAGCGTGAACTCGTGGCCGAGTGCGGCGTGCTCGGCGCCGCGGTCGATGCTCAGCTGGCGCCACCGCTGGGCGATCTCGTCGAGTTCACGCGCACCGACCTGGTCCGCCGTCGACATCGCCTCGGCGAAGTTGTCGAAGTAGCGGCGCCAGTAGCGGTCGCTGACTTCGAGGAACAACTCCTCCTTGGTGGCGAAGTGCTTGTAGATGGCGCCCTTGGTGTACCCCGCCGTATGCGCGATGTCGTCGAGTGTGGCTGTGGTGAAGCCCTTTTCGGCGAACACGTCTTCGGCAGCGTCGAGCAGCAGTGATCGCGTGTGCTCGAGCCGTCGCTCGCGCGTCCACCGCTCCGCCATGGTGAAAGTCTGCCACAGCATCTGAGAAACCCATTGGATGTTCAGATACCGACTGGTATCTTCACGGGAACGAGTTGTCCGCTGCGGTTTTCAGGAGGCACTAGTGAGCGAATCGTCGAAGAAGTCCGCCGTCACCGAATCGCCGAGCGGCACCAGAGGTCTCGGCACCGAGACCCCACGATCGTCGAACGCCATCAAGATCTGGGCGACCGTCGGTGCCCTGTTCCTGGCGTACACCGTCTACGTGTTCGTCCGGTGGGTCAGCGGGCCCTTCTTCGAGCCGGTGGCGGGAGGTCCGACCGAGCCCCCGATGTACATGCAGATCCCGCTGATGGCCAACGCCATAGTGCTGTGGATCGGCCTGCCGTTCGCCGTCTGGTACTTCCTCATCCGGCCGTGGGTGCGGGAGAGGCGCTTCACGCTCGACGGCATGCTGCTGGTGTCGATGGGCCTGATGATGTTCCAGGATCCGATGCTGAACTACTACAGCACCTGGTGCACGTACAACGCATGGCTGTGGAACCGAGGTTCCTGGGCACCGCACATCCCGGGCTGGGTGGCACACGAGGAACCAGGCCATACCGTGCCCGAACCGCTGCTGACCAACATCCCCGGCTACATGTACGGCGTGCTGCTGCTGACCATCGTCGGGTGTTGGGTCATGCGAAGGATCAAGAACCGTTGGCCGTCGATCAGCAATCTGAGACTGATCCTGGTCACCTACGCGATCGCCTTCGTCTTCGACTTCGTCATGGAGGCGCTGATCATGCTGCCGATCGGCTTCTACTCCTACCCCGGTGCCATCCAGTCACTTTCGTTCAACGCCGGCACGTACTACCAGTGGCCGATCTACGAGGGCTTGATGTGGGGTGGCGTCCAGGCGGCGCTGTGCTGCCTGCGCTTCTTCACCGATGACCGCGGACGCACCGTGGTCGAACGTGGTCTCGACGGCATCCGAGGCGGAGTCGCCAAGCAGCAGTTCACTCGATTCCTGGCGATCTTCGGCGGTGTCAGCGCGTGCTTCTTCCTCTTCTACAACGTGCCAGCGACCTGGCTCGGCATGCATGGTGACCCGTGGCCGGAGGACGTGCAGAAGCGTTCCTACTTCAACCCCGGCATCTGCGGCGAGGGAACCGACCGGCCGTGCCCCAATCCCGATCTGCCGCTGACGACCAAGCACTCGGGATACGTCAACCACGACGGTGAACTCGTGCTGCCAGAAGGTGTGACGATCCCGCCCGTCGTACCGATCCAGGGCAGCAACGGCAATGACTCTGAGTGACTTTCGGTCATCGGCCGAGTCGGCTTCGACTCCGCCGTTCTACCGGGCGGTGGGCGACGAGGTCGACGTGTTCCGTGCCGCGGCCCGGCGCGGTCTGCCCGTGCTGCTGAAGGGACCCACCGGATGCGGCAAGACCCGCTTCGTGGAGGCGATGGCGCACGAACTCGGTCGCGAACTGATCAGCGTCGCCGGCCACGAGGACATGACATCGGCCGATCTGGTGGGCCGCTTCCTGCTCAAGGGCGGCGAGACCGTCTGGGTCGACGGCCCGCTGACGAGGGCGGTGCGTCAGGGCGCCATCTTCTACCTCGACGAGATCGTCGAGGCCCGCCAGGACACCACGGTCGTCATCCACCCGATCGCCGACCACCGCCGCGAACTCCCCGTCGACCGGCTGGGCATCACGCTCACAGCGGCGCCCGGCTTCCAGCTGGTGATCTCGTACAACCCCGGCTACCAGAGCGTGCTGAAGAACCTCAAGGAGTCCACCCGTCAGCGCTTCATCGCGATCGAACTCGGTTTCCCGCCCGCGGCGACCGAGATCGAGGTGGTCGCCCACGAAGCCGGTGTCGACACCGAAACCGCCCGCGCCCTGGTCGTTCTCGGCAATGCGATCCGCAATCTCGACGCTTCCCCGCTTCGTGAGGTCTCGTCGACGCGGATGCTGATTCTGGCCGGTGGGCTCGTCGCCGAAGGGCTCGGCTTGCGCAGCGCGGTGCAGTCGGCGGTCGTCCAGGTGCTCTCCGACGACCCGGATGTCGTCCGTGCGCTCGGCGAACTCGTCGACGCCGTCCTGCCGGCACGGTGAGCACGAGTCCTTCTGGAGTGGAACGCTTCCGGCTGTTGGCCACTCATGTCGCCGGCCGGGCGGTCGAGGTCGCCGTAGCCCGCGTCGGCGAGCCGGCGTACACCAACGGCAAGACGGTGTTCGTGTCATCGGACCGGCCGGTCGAAGAGCAGCGCCGTGAGGTCCTGCTGCAGTGCGCACTGCTGCGAGCAGGGAGCCTCGAGCGCCGACTGGTGCGGCCGCTGCGCGGACGTCCATCGCTGGCGCGCCGGTATCTCGCGGTCGAAGGCAGCCGGGCGCTGGCCGAACTGGCGGGGCGCAGCGCACTCGCCGCGGCGCTGGCCGTCGACGTCGAGGTGCGCAGCGCAACCCCGCAGGACTCACTGGACGTGGCGCGCGGCCGCGCGAAGATCGCCGATCCCCCGGCGTGGTTCGGGACGATCAGGCCGGTGGCGCTGACGTCGTCCGACGCCGGGCCCAGTGCCCGGCCCACCGAATCCGACCTGCGCCTGCACGTGGCGGACACGAACACACCCGAGGACGAGGCAGCCGAGGACGAGGACGAGGACGACGACGCTCAGGAGAGCAAGATCCTCAAGCTGTTCGCCGCGCCAGCGTTCACCTCGCAGGGACTCTCCGAGTTCCTCCGCAAGCTGATGGGCAAGTCGCGCTCCGGCGCCGACGATGCAGCCGGTGGCGAATTGCGCAGTGGCGCAACGCGCAAGAGCAGCGCAGCAGGGCCCGACGCACGACCACTGCCCACGCCCATCCGGTTCACCGACGGCGACAAACCGGGCGCGGCGATCGGGATCGGCGGTGCGCTGCATCCCGAGTGGGACGTGCACCGCAAGCGGTACCTGGCGGACTGGTGCCGCGTGCTGCACTTTCCGTTGCGGGCCACCGCTGCCGGTCCGGGGTCCGGCGTGCCGGTCGACGACGTGCTGAGGCGACGGCTGTCTCGCGTCGGCCTCGCACCCAAGGTGCTGCGCGGTCGCGCCGACGGCGACGACGTCGACATCGAGGCGCTCACCGACTTCTTCGTCGACCTGCGCTCAGGTCACTCGCCCCCCGAGCACGTCTACCTCGAGCGTCGCAAGATCGCCCGCAACCTCGGCGTCCTGATCCTGCTCGACGCGTCGGGGTCGGCGACCGATACCGACGCCTCCGGGCTCACCGTCCACGACCATCAGCGGCGCGCCGCAGGCACCCTGGCCGCCACGCTCGAGGAACTGGGCGACCGCGTCGCGGTCTACGCCTTCCGGTCCGAGGGTCGGCACGCAGTGCACCTGCCGACGATCAAGACGTTCGGGCAGCGCTTCGGCGCCGTCGGCCTGGCGCGCCTCGACCAGCTGCAGGCGTCGGGATACACCCGACTCGGCGCCGCCATCCGCGGTGCCGGCGAGATACTGAGAAACGATGCGGGAACGCCCAATCGGCTGCTCCTGGTGCTCTCCGACGGCCATCCCTATGACGATGGTTACGAAGGGCGATACGCAGAAGCCGATGCGCACAAGGCCCTCGAGGAACTGCGCGCAGACGGCTTGGCATGCCTGTGCCTCTCGGTCGGCGCCGCCACCGGGCTCGAAGCGCTCGAACGCGTCTTCGGTTCGGCCAGCTTCGCCTCTGCCCCCACCCTCGCCGACCTGAGCCCCCGAATGGACGAGCTGTTCCTGTCCGCGCT
>JAQSXQ010000286.1 GCA_029256565.1 Mycobacterium sp. | reverse complement strand
CGAACGAGCCGTCCTTCGTTGCGCGAGCGGCCTTTTCGTGGCTACCGGCGGAGAACTCGTCGAGTTCGGTGCGGGACAGGCCCCACTTCGCGGTGATCAGTTCGGCGCTGATGCCCTGGGGGACCAGTCCGTCGGGGTAGCGGGCCGCCATGCCTGCGCCGAACGGGTCGCTGCCGGGCAGCACGCTGGACCCCATGGGTACGCGCGACATGGACTCGACGCCCGCGGCGATCACGATGTCGTAGGACCCGGAGATCACACCCTGGGCGGCGAAGTGGATCGCCTGCTGGCTGCTGCCGCACTGGCGGTCGACGGTGGTGCCGGGCACCGTCTCGGGGAACCCCGCGCCCAGCAGGGCGTTGCGGGCGATGTTGACGGACTGGTCGCCAACCTGGGTCACCGCGCCCGCGATGACGTCGTCGACCAGGGCCGGATCCACCCCGGTGCGTTCGACGATCTCGCGCAGGCTGTGCGCCAGGAGATCGACGGGCAGCACGTCGTGCAGTGCGCCGTTGGCCTTGCCCTTGCCGACCGGTGTGCGCACCGCGCCGACGATGACGGCGTCACGATCTGAAAACGACCCGCTCATGGTGTCCTCCTGAACTCATCGCTGAGTATTCTCGTATGTACCCAGAGATATACCACCTGGGTATAGTTAGAACAACTCAGATGGGGAGTTCATTCCGTGAACCTGTTGCAGGGACCTCTCGCCGACCGCGATGCCTGGTCGGCCGTCGGCCGCTGCCCGATCGAGAAGACCATGGCCCTGGTGGGCACCAAGTCCGCCATGCTGGTGATGCGCGAGGCGTACTACGGCACGACGCGCTTCGACGACTTCGCCCGGCGCGTGGGCGTCACCAAGGCCGCGATGTCCGCGCGGCTCGCCGAACTCGTCGAGGTGGGCCTGCTCGAGAAGCGGCCCTACCGAGAACCGGGTCAGCGCAGCCGCGACGAGTACGTGCTGACCGACGCGGGCACCGACTTCATGCCCGTCGTGTGGGCGATGTTCGAGTGGGGCCGCAAGCACGTCGACGACGACACGCGGCTGCGGCTCACCCATCTCGACTGCGGATCGGATGCGACCGTCGAGATCCGCTGCGCCAAGGGGCATCTCGTGTCACCGGACGAACTCGGCGTACGGCTCGACCGGCGCGCGTCGGCCTGACGCGCGCCGGCGAACCGGGTCAGGCCAGTTGCTTGCGGAACTCTCTGGCCTGGGTCATCAGTTCCTCGACACGCGAGCGCTGGGCGCGGTTCTCGAAGACGCCGTCTTCCTTGAAGTAGGTCCCCACGATGGCGCCGTCGGCGAGGTCGAGCTGGGTCGCGACGTTCTCGGCGCGCACGCCGGTGTTGACGAACACCGGTACCGAGCCGGCTGCCTCCTTCACCACCCGCACGGCCTGGGAATCGGTGGGCGCGCCCGCCGTTGCGCCCGACACGCAGATCGCGTCGGGCAGGGTGGCGAACACCGTCGTCCGGGTGATCGACGCCAGATCGCGCGCGGCCAGATAGGTGGCCGACTCGGGCACGATGTTGAAGAACAGCTTGACGTGGCTGCCGCCGACGCGGGCGCGGTGCCGAGCGGTCTCGCCGACGTTGGTGTTCCACAGGCCGAAGTCACTGGCGTACACGCCGGTGAAGATCTCCCGGACGAAGCTCGCTCCGGTCGCCACGGCGAGGTCGATCGATGCCCGGCCGTCCCACAGCACGTTGACGCCGAACGGAACGGCGATCTCGGGCAACAGTTCTCCGATGATGCGGGCCATCGTGATCGCCGTGATCGGCTCGGTCTTCGTGAGGTAGGGCAGGCTGAACTCGTTCGAGATCATCACGCCGTCGACGCCACCGGACTGCAGCGCGTCGAGTTCCTCGCGGGCGCGCGCGACGACCGCGGCGATGCCTGCGGCGCTGTCGTAGCCGGGGTCACCGGGCAGTGCGGCCAGGTGCAGCATGGCGATGACGGGTTTGCGGACGATGAAGACCTCGTCGAGCCAGGTCGTGGTCAAGGTCGTGCCTTTCGTAGCAGGTGTGAGCGTTGAGTCGTGGGGGTCTTGATCGGCTAGTCCATGAAGGCGCCGCCGTTGACGGCCAGCGCCTCGCCGGTGATGAAGCGCGAGTCGGGGGAGAGCAGGAAGGCGACCGCAAGGGCCACGTCCTCGGGCTGCTCGAGGCGGCGCAGGGGAGTGTCGTCGAGCATCATCTTTCGCACGCCGTCGACAGTCGTGCCGCGCAGCTGCGCCTCCCACTCCAATTCCCTTGACTGCATGGGGGTCTCGACGTAGCCGGGGCAGACGCAGTTGACCCGGATGTCGTGCTCACCGAGTTCGTACGCCATCGCCTGGGTGAGGCCCACGACGCCGAACTTCGATGCCACGTAGTCGCTGAGGAACGGCACGCGCCCCTGTTTGCCTGCCATCGATGCGGTGTTCACGATGGCGCCGCCGGTACCGGAGCGCAGCATGGCCCGAGCCGCCGCCTGGCCACACACGAAGACGCCCTTGAGGTTGACGTCCATGGTCTGGTCGAAGCGTTCGACCGGCGCGTCGAGGAAGCGGTGCATGAACGAGACGCCCGCGTTGCTCACCCAGGCGTCGAGGCCGATCCGGTCGGCGGTCGAGAAGGCCAGCGCGGTGGCGTCCGACGGCGACCTCACGTCGAGGGAAGCCGACTCGTGCGGGGCGCCGTCCACGGCGGGCAGGTCCGCTGCGACGGCACGGGCCGCGTCGGCGTCGACGTCGGTCACCACGACACTCCATCCGCGTTCGGCGAGGGTGCGTGAGATCGCCCGTCCGATACCGGATCCCGCGCCGGTCACTACCACTGTCCTGGTCATCTCTGAGGTTGTTTCCCATCCTTGGTGTCGCCGACGAGTCGTCGGCCGGTCTCTGCGTCGAAGACGTGCGCGGCGCCCGGGCGCACCGACAGGGCGACAGTTGCGCCCTCGGCGATTCCCGACATGCGTTGCGTCTCGACCACGCTGGTCAGGTTCGAGCCGCGCGCGGTGATCGTCACGATGGCCCTGGGACCCAATAGTTCGACGAGCGTCACCCGGGCATCGCCTTGCTCGTCCGGGGTGACCAGCAGGTCGTCGGGCCGCACGCCCAGCGTGACCCGGCCCGGCGCACCGGCGCCGTCGAGCGCCAGCCGTAGCCCACTGGGCGCGGTGAAGGCACCGTCGGCGATCTCGCCGTCGACGAGGTTCATCTTGGGGCTGCCGACGAAGGACGCCACGAAGCTGTCGACCGGTGACCCGTACACCTCCAGCGGCGTACCGACCTGGGCGGCACGGCCGTCGCGCATCACCACCATTCGGTCGGAGAGCGTCATCGCCTCCTCCTGGTCGTGCGTCACGTACAGCGAGGTGATGCCGAGCCTGCGCTGGATCTGCAGCAGTTCGGTCCTGGTCTCCACGCGCAGCTTGGCGTCGAGGTTGCTCAGTGGTTCGTCGAACAGGAACACCGAGGGCTGCCGGATGATCGCGCGGCCGATCGCGACGCGCTGTTGCTGACCTCCGCTGAGGTCCTTCGGCTTTCGCGCCATGAGCTTGCCGAGGCCCAAGGATTCGCCGACCTCGTCGGCACGCGCGATCGCCTCGGCGCGGGGGGTCTTCGACGCCCGCAGCGGGAACGCGATGTTCTCCCGAACGGTCAGGTGCGGGTAGAGCGCATAGTTCTGGAACACCATCGCGACGTCGCGCTCGCGCGGCTGCAGGTGGGTGACGTCACGCCCGTCGATGGTGATGGACCCCGACGTCACCGACTCGAGGCCGGCCAGCATCCGAAGGGACGTCGACTTGCCGCATCCCGAAGGACCGACCAGAACCGTGAACGACCCGTCGGGCAGCTCCAGGTTCAGGTCGTCCACCACGGAGGTCGAGCCGTAGGACTTCGTCACGCCCGAGAAGTGAACCGTTGCCATGTACTGCCTTTCAGAACTTCACCGCGCCGCCGCTGATGCCCTGCACCAACTTGCGCTGGATGAAGAAGCTCGCGATGACGACGGGTATGACGGCGATGAGGATCGCGGCGCTCATCGACCCGATCTGTACGCCGCGGAACGTGTTGAAGCCGGCGATCGCGACCGGCAGGATCGCCGCCTCGCCGGGGGCCAGGATGAGCCCGTAGAACAGGTCGTTCCACGACAGCGTGAAACCGAAGATCGCCGCGGCGCCGATGCCGGGCAACACCTGCGGCAGGACGACCAGCCGGAAGGCCTGCCACCGGGTGAATCCGTCGACCTGCGCCTGCTCCTCCAGCGAGCGGGGGACCGCCTCGAAGAAGCCGATCAGGAACCAGGTCACCACGGGCAGGACGAAACTGAGGTGCGCGAAGATCAC
>JAQSXQ010000285.1 GCA_029256565.1 Mycobacterium sp. | reverse complement strand
CGAGCAGACGGTCGCGGGGTGGGTGACCCTCGGCGTCGTCACGGCGATCCTCGCGGGCACTCTGCTGATCAAGTACCTCTGGCCTGCGAAGCGGATGAAAAATGCCCAGGTCAGCACGGGCAGCTTGTTCGCCGGGGCGGCGCTCGGATTCGTCGGCTTCTTCGTGATCCCGGTGGTCGGGCTGGTGGTGGGCTTCGTGCTCGGCATCTACCTGGCCGAACTGGGCAAGCGGCGCGATCAGAAGCGGGCGTGGGCGTCGACCGTGCACGCGCTCAAGGGCGTCGCGCTGTCGGTCGGGGTCGAACTGGCGGGCGGGCTGCTGGCGACGGTGGTCTGGGTGATCGGCGTCTTCGTCAGCTAGCACCCTTGATCACATCGGCCCCACCAGTCACTGGACGAGGTGCGGCGATCGACTTCGAGTTGTCCCACCTGATCAGCGAATCAGCCGAGCGATTCCCAGAAGGCGTCGTCGTACGCGTCCAGATCGACGGGCCGCAGCTCCCGAGCGCGGCTCCGCAGCGCGAGGACGCGCTTGAAGATGCGGTGTGCGGTCGACCGCGGCCATTCCGTCGCGTCGTAGGTCCCGCGGCGGACGCGCACGACCCGGCCCCGTCCGATCTCCCACCGCAGCGCGTCGGACACCGCCTTCGGCGCGTGGTCGCCGAGGTCGAAACTCTGATGGGTGAGACCGGCGATCAGCGCGGAGATCGAACACGGACCGTGCTGAGACAGGTAGACGCTCAGCGCGTACCGCAGTTCGAGCCCGTGCAGCCGTCGCGAGTCGTCCATCCCGCGACGATCGCAGTCCGCACCGACATGACTCGAGATTCGCTGACCAGGTGGGACAACCACAAGTCGACTGCCGCGCTCCTGCCAGTGACCCATGATGCGCACGAGGTACTCGCGGTTCGGTGACCCGCCGGTCGACGCGCAGCGTTGCCCCGCGCAGGCCATGATGAGTGCGGCCGCCACGAGTGCCGCGGCGTCGAACGATAGAGGAGTCACGTTGTCCGAAACGAAGATCACGGTCATCTACGACAACCCCACCGACCCGTCGGCCTTCGAGGCGGCCTACGAAGCCGAGCAGCTCGAGGCCGCGCGCAAGATTCCCGGCCACGTGCGCTTCGAGGCGTCGAAGGTGTGGCCGAAGGAGGACGGCTCACCGACGCCTGCCTACCGGATGATCGACCTGTACTACCCGGACTACGACGCCGCCGTCGCCGCGGTGACCACTCCGGAGGCGGGTGCGTTCTTCGAGGCGTTGGGACGGCTCTCGACGGGCGGAGTGCGGATCCTGATGTCCGACGTCGAGGTCGCGCAGCAGTAGCGCTGCGTCAGTCGACGCCACACATGGCCGTCGCGTAGGTCCACAGCCGCCGCTCCACCTCGTCGGGTGAGAGTGCCCCTGCGACGACCGATCCCGAGTAGCCGTCCTCGAGGGCGATGAAGTCCTCGGCGATGCGGTGGGCGCCGTCGCGCAGGGTGAATACCCCGGCCGTGACCCCGTCCTCGAGGATGTCGCGGTAGATGGCCACCTGATCCATCGTGAATGCCTGCCACCGCTCGAGCTGGGTGGGTTCACGAAGCACGTAGGGATGCAGCTCGATCAGCAGCCGGGTCGTGTCCAGTTGATGCTTGGCTCGGGGCACGCCGCTGGCGATGCAGGCCCGGAGCCGCGAGTGCGGGTCGTCGAACTCGTCCACCGCGGCGCGTCGGGCCTCGCAGTACTCCTCTGTCGAGACGGCGAACGCCTCGTCGAACAGCTTGTAGATGTCCGAGTAGTGATACAGCACGCCCGGGGGCGTCAGCCCTGCCGCCCCAGCGACGTCGGCGAGACGCAACTGCGCGATGCCGCGCTCCAACAGTGCGGCGCGTCCCGCGTCCATGATCAACGCGCGCTTGCCCTTTCGGGTCACCGGGGCACCCCTCCTCCTGCTCGAGATCAGGACCTCGCCCGTTGACACTACAGAGGCGCCAGGGTTACTGTCTAAACTAAATAAAGTTCAGGGATCGGAATCCGCGTGTCCAAAGAGCTGTCTCTCGCCCTCGTTCAAGACGCTGCCCCGGCGTCGCTCGACGACTTCGCCCGCCGGCTGCACGACCTGGTTCGGCAGTACCCCAGGACGTCCCTGTTCGTGTTCCCCGAGCAGCACCTGCTCGGATCATTCGATCCATGGGATCAGGCCGATCTCCGGCGCCACGCCGAATCGCTGGACGGCCCCACCTGTCGCGAACTCGCCAGACTGGCAGGCGAACTCGGCATCTGGCTGATCCCCGGGAGCATCCTGGAGGTCACGGAATCCGGCCTCGTCCACAACACGATGGTCGTCTTCTCGCCCGCCGGGGAACTGGCCGCCAGCTACCGCAAGATCTTCCCGTGGCGACCGGTGGAGACGGTGGAGCCCGGTGCAGACTTCACGACCCTGCCGATGGGCGATGCCGGCACCGTCGGCCTGATGGTCTGCTACGACGCATGGTTCCCCGAGGTCTCACGCCAGCTCGCGTGGATGGGTGCCGAGCTACTGGTCAACGTGGTGCTTACCCCGACCGGTGACCGCGCTCAGGAAGTCGTGCTGGTGCAGGCCAACGCGATTGCCAATCAGGTGTTCGTGGCGAGCGTCAACGCCGCTGCCCCTCGCGGTCAGGGTCGCAGCCTGCTGGTCGACCCGCAGGGCCGCATCCTCGCCGAGGCCGTCGGCGCCGAGTCGACCGTGCTGGCCGCCACCATCGACCTCGACGAGGTACGCCGCACCCGCGAGTACGGCACGGCAGGCGTGACCCGGCCGTGGTCGCAATTCGCCGACGGCGACCAGCCCATCGAACTCCCGGTCTACGGCGGTCGCATCACGCCGTCGACCTGGCGACCGCAGCACTGACACACCCCCCTCATACCTCCGCCCACCTAGGAAGACCCGTGACCACAGAACCCGCCGCGACGACCAGCGCGAGCACGCCCCGCCTCACCCCCAAGCTCGGACTTGCCGGCCTCGTCTTCTTCGGCGTCTCGTACATGAGCGTCACGATCTCGCTGCTGACGTTCGGCATCCTGGCCGACGCGTCGAACAACACCACCGCGATGGCCTTCCTCATCGCGACCGTGGCGATGCTGCTGACCGCGCTGAGCTACGGCGTTCTGGCCAAACGGTTCCCGACGTCCGGATCGGTGTACGGCTACGCCCGCGAACTGCTTGGCGGGCACCTCGGGTTCCTGTCCGGCTGGGCCTTGATGCTGGACTACGTCTTCCTGCCGATGGTCGCCAACTTCGTCAGCGCGCTGTACCTCAACGCACAGTTCCCGGCCGTGCCGATCTGGGGCTGGCTGGTCATCATCGGAGTCATCCTCTCGGCAATCAACATCGTCGGGCTCAAGGCGACCGACGCGGTCAACAAGGTCTTCGTGATCGGCGCCGGCACCGTGGTGCTGATCGTGCTCGGCTACTTCATCTCCTCGATGACCGACGTCGCACCCGCCGGCTTCGGCGCCCCGCTGTGGAATTCGGCGAGCACCATCCCGGCAGTCACTGCCGCCGCCGCCATCGCGGCCTATTCGTTCCTCGGGTTCGACGCCGTCAGCACACTGAGCGAGGAGGCGAAGGACGCCAAGCGGAACGTGCCCCGGGCACTGTGGCTCTCGGTGCTCATCGGCGGCGCGATCTTCGTCGTCATCGCCTACGTCGTGCAGCTGGCCGTGCCCCAGGTGGACCCGGCCACCGCGGACGTCGCCTGGTACGTCGCGCTGACCGGCATCGCGGGCGAGCGCGTGACCGACATCCTCAACTTGCTCATCGTCGTGCTCGGCTCGTCGTCGGCCCTATCGGTGCAGGCGGGTTCCAGTCGGCTGCTGTACGTGATGGGTCGCGACGGCGTGCTGCCCCGCCGCTTCTTCGGCTACCTCAACCGCCGATTCGAGACACCGGTGTTCAACGTCGTGCTGCTGGCCGTCATCACGTTGATCGCCATCGGCCTCGACCTGGCGCAGGCCACGTCGCTGATCAACTTCGGCGCGTTTACGGCGTTCACCGTCGTCAACGTCTGCGTCATCGTCTACTTCTATCGGCAGCGCGGCACCGGCACGCTGGGCGTGGTGCGTGGTCTCGTCCTGCCGGCGCTCGGAGCACTCGTCGACCTGTACCTGCTGTTTCAGCTCGACGGCCTCGCGAAGACACTCGGCGTCATCTGGCTGGGTCTCGGCGTGGTCTACCTCGCGGTGCTCACGCGTGGCTTCCGCCGTCAGCCGCCCCGGCTGTCACTGGAGGCGACCGGCGTCAACGAGGAACTCAGCCCAGCAGAGACGCCCGAAGCCGTGACACTTCGTCATCGGTGATGCCGAGCGACTCGAGATAGCC
>JAQSXQ010000284.1 GCA_029256565.1 Mycobacterium sp. | reverse complement strand
GCCGGGCGACATGTACGTGCTGCATCCGTTCACCGTGCACGCCGCCGACGAGCACCGCGGCCACACCCCGCGGTTCATGGCGCAGGCGCCGATCATGCTGACGAGTCCGGTCGAGCCGGGAGCCTCGACACCGCTGGCGTCGGTGTTCGACTAGCTGAGTCGCGGCACCCCGCCCGCGATCTGGGAGGATCGACGCGTGCAACACGCCACCAGTCCTTCGCGCGAGCGCTCGTCGGCCGCTGCGGATTCGTCGCTCGCCGTGACCACCTCGCGTGAGACCTTCCGCGCGCTGGCCGCCGAGCACCGGGTGGTTCCGGTGACTCGCAAGGTGCTCGCCGACAGCGAGACGCCGCTGTCGGCCTACCGCAAGCTGGCGGGCAACCGCCCCGGCACGTTCCTGCTGGAGTCCGCCGAGAACGGCCGGTCGTGGTCGCGGTGGTCGTTCATCGGGGCGGGCGCCCCGTCGGCGCTGACCGTGCGCGACGGGGAAGCCGCCTGGCTGGGGGTGACTCCGAAGGATGCGCCGAGTGGCGGGGACCCGCTACAGGCGTTGCGGTCCACGCTGGACCTGCTCGCGACCGCCGCGGTTCCCGGGTTGCCGCCGCTGTCGAGTGGGCTGGTCGGGTTCTTCGCCTATGACATGGTCCGCCGCCTGGAGCGGCTGCCGTCGACGACCGTCGACGACCTCGGGCTGCCGGACATGCTGCTGCTGCTGGCGACCGACGTCGCCGCCGTCGACCACCACGAGGGCACGATCACGCTCATCGCCAACGCGGTGAACTGGAACGGCACCGAGGAGCGCGTCGACTGGGCCTACGAGGACGCCGTCGCGCGTCTCGACGTCATGACGGCCGCGCTCGCAGCGGACCCCTTCGACGTGTACCGCATGCTGCGGGTCACCAATCCGAGCCCGTACATGTATCTGCTCAACGTTCCGAACGACGCAGGCGAACTGGACTTCTCCATCGTCGGGTCCAGCCCGGAGGCTCTGGTCACGGTCAAGGACGGCAGGGCGACCACCCACCCGATCGCGGGGACCCGCTGGCGCGGCGAGACCGAGGAGGAGGACGTCCTGCTCGAGAAGGACCTGCTGAGCGACGAGAAGGAGCGCGCCGAGCACCTGATGCTCGTCGATCTCGGGCGCAACGATCTGGGGCGGGTGTGCGTGCCGGGGACCGTCCGCGTCGAGGACTACAGCCACATCGAGCGCTACAGCCACGTCATGCACCTGGTGTCGACCGTCACCGGGGAACTCGCGCCGGACAAGTCCGCGCTCGACGCCATCACCGCGTGCTTCCCCGCGGGGACGCTGTCGGGGGCGCCGAAGGTCCGCGCGATGGAGCTGATCGAGGAGGTCGAGATGACCCGGCGCGGCCTCTACGGCGGCGTCCTGGGGTACCTCGACTTCGCGGGCAACGCCGACTTCGCCATCGCGATCCGGACCGCCCTGATGCGTTCGGGCACCGCCTACGTGCAGGCGGGCGGCGGCGTGGTCGCCGACTCGAACGGCCCGTACGAGTTCGCGGAGGCGTCGAACAAGGCGCGGGCAGTGCTGGCGGCGATCGCCGCCGCCGAGACACTGGCCGAGCCGTGACCCGGATCGGCCAGCTGCTCCTGGTGACGGCGGCCCTGGCGCTCTGGGGGGCGTCGCGTCTGACGTGGGTGACCCTCGAGTCGGCCGACGGGCTGGGGCAGCCGCGGACGACGACGTTGTCCGGGGCGACGTGGTCGGCGGCGATGGTGCCCGTCGCGCTCCTGCTCGCCGCAGCCGCGCTGGCGCCGTTGGCCGTCCGCGGCTGGCCGCTGCGGGCCGTGGCGGTGCTGCTGGCGGTGGTCAGCGCCGGGCTCGGCTACCTGGCCATCTCGCTGTGGGTGGTGCCGGACGTGGCCGCCTATGCCGCGTCCGCCGTCGATCTGCCGGTGCATGCGCTGGTCGGTAGCGACCGCCAGTACGTGGGTGCGATCCTCACGCTGCTCGCGGCCGTCATGACCCTGGTGGCGGCCGTGCTCCTCCTGCGATCGGCGAAGCAACCCCGCGTGACGAGCACGAAGTACGCCGCGCCCGCTGCCCGTCGCGAGGAGGCGGCGCGCGAGCCGGCGGTGGAATCCGGTGACGAGAAGTTGAACGAACGCTTGATCTGGGATGCGCTCGACGAGGGCCGCGACCCGACGACCGATCACACCGAGGGTCGGTGACGGCAGATGGCCGGCTGGCGGTTACGCTTTGATTCTGAACGATCCGGTTGCATCCGGGTCCCCGGACCTGCTCGGAAGGACATCGACGGCACATGAGCCCGGCTACCGTGCTCGACTCCATCATCGAGGGAGTCCGCGCCGACGTCGCCGCCCGCGAGGCCGCGCTCAGTCTGACCGACGTCAAGGCCAAGGCGAAGGCCGCGGCCCCGGCGCGTGACGTACTCGCCGCGCTGCGCGAACCCGGCATCGGCGTCATCGCCGAGGTGAAGCGGGCGAGCCCGTCGCGCGGTGCGTTGGCGAACATCACCGATCCCGCCAAGCTGGCCCGCGCCTACCAGGACGGCGGCGCCCGCGTCATCAGCGTCCTGACCGAGGAGCGTCGGTTCAACGGGTCGCTCGACGACCTCGACGCCGTCCGCGCGGCCGTCTCGATCCCGGTCCTGCGCAAGGACTTCATCGTGGGCCCGTACCAGATCCACGAGGCGCGCGCGCACGGCGCGGACATGCTGCTGCTGATCGTCGCCGCTCTCGAGCAGCAGGCCCTCGAGTCGATGATCGACCGCACCGAGTCCCTCGGCATGACGCCGCTGGTCGAGGTGCACACCGAGGAAGAGGCCGACCGGGCACTGCAGGCCGGTGCGCGCGTAATCGGTGTCAACGCAAGGGATTTGAAGACCCTCGAGGTCGACCGCGACTGCTTTGCGCGCATCGCACCGGGCCTGCCCTCGAATGTGATCCGCATCGCCGAGTCCGGTGTGCGCGGCACTGCCGATCTGTTGGCCTACGCCGGAGCCGGCGCCGATGCCGTCCTGGTCGGTGAAGGTCTGGTCACCAGTGGTGACCCCCGGAGTGCGGTGGCCGATCTCGTCAACGCAGGCAATCACCCGTCCTGCCCCAAACCGTCGCGCTGACCTGGCGCGAACCGCTCGCGCGATGAGAACGATGCGATGAGCCGCCTGCGCGAAGAGAAGAAGATCCGATGAGCCGTTTGCGCGAAGAAGAGAATTCCATGTCCGATCTCGCCGGTGCGGAGCTGCCGCGTTCGAGTGCAGCCGTCGCGGAGCCCACGGTGCACGACCCCGACGCCAGGGGGCACTTCGGTGCCTACGGTGGCCGGCTGGTGCCAGAAGCGCTGATGGCCGTCATCGAGGAGGTCACCGCCGCCTACGAGAAGGCGCGCACCGACCAGACGTTCCTCGACGAACTCGACCGGCTGCAGCGCGACTACAGCGGGCGTCCGTCACCGCTGTACGAGGCCACGCGCCTGTCGGAGCACGCCGGGGGAGCGCGGCTGTTCCTCAAGCGAGAAGACCTCAACCACACCGGGTCTCACAAGATCAACAACGTGCTCGGCCAGGCGCTGCTGGCGCGTCAGATGGGCAAGACGCGCGTCATCGCCGAGACCGGCGCGGGTCAGCACGGCGTGGCAACGGCCACCGCGTGCGCCCTGCTCGGCATGGAGTGCGTGGTCTACATGGGTGCCGTCGACACCGCGAGGCAGGCGCTCAACGTGGCCCGGATGCGGCTGCTCGGGGCGCGCGTCGTCTCGGTGGAGTCCGGCTCGAAGTCGTTGAAGGACGCCATCAACGAGGCGTTCCGCGACTGGGTGAGCAATGCCGACGCGACGTACTACTGCTTCGGCACCGCCGCGGGCCCGCACCCGTTCCCCACGATGGTGCGTGACTTCCAGCGCGTCATCGGTCTCGAGGCGCGCGCTCAGATACAGCAGCGGCTGGGTCGTCTGCCCGACGCGGTGACGGCCTGCATCGGTGGCGGTTCCAACGCCATCGGCATCTTCCACGCCTTCATCGACGATCCGGGTGTTCGGCTGGTCGGTTACGAGGCCGCCGGCGACGGCGTCGAGACCGGTCGGCACGCCGCGACGTTCACCGGCGGAACGCCTGGCGCGTTCCAGGGCTCGTTCTCCTACCTGCTGCAGGACGAGGACGGCCAGACCATCGAGTCCCACTCGATCTCGGCCGGTCTGGACTACCCGGGGGTCGGCCCCGAGCACGCGTACCTCAAGGACATGGGGCGGGCCCAGTACCTGCCGATCACCGATGCCGAGGCCATGGACGCGTTCGCGCTGCTGTGCCGCACCGAGGGCATCATCCCCGCGATCGAGTCCGCGCACGCCATCGCCGGGGCGCTCAAGCTGGGCGTAGAACTCGGCGCGGGCGCGGTGATCCTGGTGAATCTCTCGGGCCGCGGTGACAAGGACGTCGAGACCGCTGCCAAGTGGTTCGGTCTCTTCGACGACGAGGGAGCCGCGACGTGACGAGTCGACTGACCGACCTGTTCTCCGCCTGCCGCGCCGAGGGGCGTGCGGCGCTGATCGGCTATCTGCCCACCGGCTACCCCGACGTCGCGACGTCGATCGACGCCATGGTCGCGATGGTCGAATCCGGTTGCGACATCATCGAAGTCGGCATCGCCTACTCCGACCCGGGGATGGACGGACCGACGATCGCCGCAGCGACCGAGATGGCCCTGCGCGGCGGCGTGCGGGTGCGTGACGCGCTGTCGGCGGTCGAGGCGATCAGCAATGCAGGCGGCAACGCCGTGGTGATGACGTACTGGAACCCGGTGCTGAAGAAGGGCGTCCAGCCCTTCGCGCGCGACCTCGCGTCGGCGGGCGGACTGGGCCTCATCACGCCGGACCTCATTCCCGAGGAGGCCGACGAGTGGATGCAGGTGTCCGACGAGCAGAACCTCGACCGGATCTTCCTGGTCGCACCGTCGTCGACGCCCGAGCGGCTGGCCGCAACCGTCGCGGCCTCGCGCGGATTCGTCTACGCCGCGTCCACGATGGGCGTGACCGGCGCACGTGACGCCGTGTCGAACATGGCGCCGGAACTGGTCGCCCGCGTCAAGGAGGTCTCCGACATCGCGGTCGGGGTCGGTTTGGGCGTGCGCTCGCGCGCGCAGGCGGCGGAGATCGGCGCCTACGCGGACGGGGTCATCGTCGGCTCGGCGCTCGTGACCGCGCTGGCCGACGGCATCCCGGCGGTCAGGGCG
>JAQSXQ010000283.1 GCA_029256565.1 Mycobacterium sp. | reverse complement strand
CGGGTGAGCGACGGGATGGCGGCGATGCCGACGAGCAGCACCACGATGCCGATCGGGACGTTGATCCAGAACGCCCACCGCCACGTGAGGTGGTCGGTGAAGAACCCGCCGAGCAGCGGGCCGATCACCGTCGTGACGCCGAACACCGCACCGAGCGCGCCCTGGTAGCGGCCGCGCTCGCGCAACGGGATGACCTCGCCGATCACGGCCATCGCGGTCACCATGATCGCGCCGCCGCCGATGCCCTGCAGCGCCCGCGCTGCGACGAGCATCGTCATCGATCCGGCGAGCCCGCAGAGCACCGAACCGCCGAGGAAGAACAGGATGGACGCACAGAACACGGCCTTGCGGCCGAACAGGTCACCGAGCTTGCCGACGATGGCCGTGGCGATCGTCGAGGCGAGCAGGTAGCTGGTCACGACCCACGACTGGTGTCCCGCACCGCCCAGGTCGGCGACCACCGTCGGGAGCGCGGTGGCCACGATCGTCTGATCAAGCGCTGCCAGCAGCATGCCGAGCAGTACGCCGACGAAGATGAAGTTCCGCCGCTGTGGGCTGATCATCGCGTTGGCGGACTCTGGGTCGATCGCCGCGGCCGCCGGGACGCCCGCACCCTCAGTCGTGCTCGTCATACCGTCCTTCCGACGTCCTCCATGCGCCACAACGGCACGGGAGGCATATCGTTAGGCAGGCTAAAAGAGTTACCGCCGCATCGTCACTGTGGCGGACGCGACACGCACTGCGCGGCGTAGAGCTGCTCGCCCAGCTTGTTCATCAGCTCGAGCTGGGTCTCCAGATAGTCGACGTGCAATTCCTCGTCGGCGATGATCGCCTCGAAGATGTTGGCGGTGGTGCTGTCTTCCTTCTCGCGGCAGAAGACGATCGCCGGCTTCAGACGGGCGAGGACCTCGTACTCGATCGCGAGGTCGGCCTCGAACTGTTCGCGCAGCGTCTGCCCGACCCGCAGGGACGCCAGGCGCTGATAGTTCGGCAGGCCGTTGAGCATCAGGATGCGATTGGTCAGAGTTTCCGCGTGACGCATTTCCTCGAATGACTCGTCACGGGTGTGCTTCGCCAATTCGGTGAAACCCCAGTGCTCCTGCATCTTGGAATGCAGGAAATACTGATTGATGGCGGTGAGTTCGCTCGTCAATTGCTCATTCAGGAGCTTGATGATCTCGGAATCGCCTTGCATGGTGGCTCCTCGTGCACCTCGACCGACCGGGGCCGGCGCGGTGCCATCGCTGGGGTTCGTCGCTGGGTTCAGCACTGGGCCGGGGGCTGCCCGGCACCCCTCAATCTAGTGCACCGACACCACGGGACGCGACTGCGAAACTCGGCATTTTGGCCTGTTTACGTGCGACGTTTGGTAAGGCAAACCTCGGAATCGAGGGCTGGAGGGGCCGGGTTATGGACTGGCTAGCCTTAGTAAGGTTAGACTGGGCTAACTTGAAGGCGGCGCTGCCCGTGATCCACGTTCGGCGCCCTCGAAGTGAGGCGGAACCCATGGACGCGGACCGGAGCCACTCGTGGTTCGCGCCGCGCGCCGCCCAATTCCCATTGAGTGCCGAAATGGCCGGTGAATTCGCGCGGCGCAAATCCCATTCGCACTTCGATTGCACGAATGGCGCGCCATTCGAGAATTCATGGGGCCGCTGATGTTCGTATGCCTGTGCACCGGCGTCACGAGCCAGGTGGTCACCGATCTCGTCGCCGGCGGTGCGTCGACGTCACGGCAGATCGCCGACGCGTGCGGTGCGGGTTCCGACTGTGGACGATGCAAGCGCACGGTGCGGTCGATCATCGCCGCCAGCGCGCAGCGCCGGGACTGCCCCGTCCACGCGGGGCGCTAGCTCACTGCGCCTTGCGGTCTGCGAAGTCCGACAGCGCGTCGGCGTTGGCGGCCGATCCGAGCAGCACCTCGAATTGCGCGTATTCACGCTTGGCTGCCTCGGCGATCGCCTCGCGGGTGGGGTCGACGATCGTCTCCTTGACCGCCATCAGACTCGGGATCGACCGCGAGGCCAGGACCGCGGCGTGACGCGCGGCCTCGGCCATCAGGTCATCGGGGTCGCACACCTTCCAGGCGAGCCCCATCCGCAGCGCCTCGTCGGCATCGACCCATTCCGACGACAGCAGCATCCAGGCGGCATTCTGCCTGCCGATGAGCCGCGGCAGCAGATACGACGAGGCGGCCTCGGGCGCGACCCCGAGGCTGGTGAACGGGCACTTCAGCCGGGCGCTTGCCGCCATGAACACCAGGTCGGCGTAGCCGAGGATGGTCGCTCCGATACCCACGCCCAGCCCGTTGACGGCCAGGATGAGCGGCTTGCGCAGCGCGGTGAGTGCCTCGATCATGCCGGGGAAGCCGTGCTCCCCGGACTGGAAGTCCGGATCGGTGATCCGGGCCTGCATCTCGACCAGGTCGTTGCCCGCCGAGAAGGCCCGGCCCGTGCCGGTGAGCACCACGACCGCAACGGCCGGGTCGGCGTCCGCGTCGCGCAACGCCACGGTCGTCGCGTCGTACAGCGCCTCGTTGAACGCGTTGAGCGCCTCGGGCCGGTTCAGGGTGAGGGTACGGACGCCGCCGTCGTCGTCGATCTGCACGAGCACGCTCGCAGCGTAAGCGGCGGCGCCTGCACGACCGGGGCCGGGTCAGGTCCTGGCGTCCGCCACGAACGGGCTGCGCAGGAGGTAGCGGCTGGTGGGCACGGTGTCGACGTTCTCGTTGGCGCCGAACGCCGCCGTGCTCGCCATCATCCGGGACATCCGGTCGTTGAGGTCGGCGTCGTCGGCCGCCCCGAAGAACGCGTGCAGGTCGCGCGTCGCCTCGATCGGGAAGTTCTCCTCCACGATCGCGGACACGTGCGGCGCGTCGGGCGTGAGTGCCCGCACGACGGTGTTCTGGGTGTAGCCGAACGTCGACTGCGTCGCGATCGCGACCGGGGTGTGGTCGACGTGCCACCGGTCGAGCCACGTCGCGGCATCGAGGTGCTCGGGCCGGCGCAGCAGTGCGACGTTCGCGAGA
Source organism: Mycobacterium sp. (assembly GCA_029256565.1). Taxonomy (GTDB): domain Bacteria; phylum Actinomycetota; class Actinomycetes; order Mycobacteriales; family Mycobacteriaceae; genus Mycobacterium. The sequence continues at coordinate 1,329 of JAQSXQ010000283.1, read as the reverse complement.
CCGGGCGTGCGCTCCCCCAGCTCGTCCGGCGGAGCCACCGGCACCGACTCGGTGACGAGATATGCAGCGAGACGGTCGCATTCGCGATCCAGGGTGGCGATCGCGGCACGGGTGGGCAGCCCGTAGTACTGCTGGGTCCAGATGGTGACGACCGCGACCACCGGCGGATCGAGCGTCGTGAGCGTCATCAACGAATCGCGCACCACGTCGTCGCGCACGTTGACGGCGAGCCCGGGCAGTCCGAGGTCGAGGAGCTCCTCGCCGACCTCGCCGCGCAACCTGTCGCACCACGTCTGGTCGGCGTCCGGGGTGCGCAGTGTCACGATCAGCTTCTCCACGAATCGAACCTACCGACCGGCAATGATGGGTTGGTAGGCGCGGTCGGGGTAGAAAGGTGGCCGTGATCAAGGGTCTGGCGCTGCGACCGAGCGTGCCGGACTTCGGTGCGGTCGCGCGGAGCTTGCTGGGCGTGCTCGTGATCGCCGCGATCGGACTGTGGGTCGTGGGTCCGACCGCCGCCATGGCGGCCGCCGGCGCGGCCACCATCGCGGGCGCCACCGCGCTGCAGGACAGTCCGCACGGCCGGATTCCCCTCGTGGTCGGGGTGTCGGTGGCCATGGGGCTGGCGGTGCTCGTCGGGGCGTCGACGTCGGCGTACTCGATGCCGTTCATCGCGGTCGTCGCGGTCGGCTGCTTCCTCGCGGGGCTGGCATGGGCGGCGGGCACGAACCCGGGGCTGATCGCAGCGGCGGCCGCCGTACTGCTCGTCACCGCTCCACCCGTGCCGCCGACCTGGACGACCGTCTCCGCATCGGTCCTGCTCGCCGTCGTCGGCGGGCTGGCCCAGGCCGCCCTGATCGGGTTCTGGCCGCGGCGGCGCTGGCGCGTGCAGCGCGAGGCGCTCACCCGCGCCTACCGCTCACTGGCCGCGGACGCTCGCGCGCTCGCCGCCGATCCGTCCGGGCACATCGAACAGGAACCGCTGCGGGCGCTGCGCGAAGCGTTCACGTTCACGCACGGCCAGGCCGTCCGGCACCCGCTCGCCTACCGCGCCTGGTACGGCCTGCCGGAGCGGATCGCCGTCACGCTGGCCGCGCTCGCCGGTCGGTCTCGCGGCGACAACGGGGTGTCCCGGGTGCTCGCGGCGGCGGCCGACGTGCTCGATGCGGTGTCCCGTCCCACCCGGGCCAACGCGAAGGCGACCGGGTATGCGATGGGTCGCTTCGACGCGGTGGCGGCAGGCGCGGCCGAGCTGGAATCGCCCTTGGTGCGGCGGCTTTCGGCGCAGCTGAGGGATGCCGCTGCGTTGCGGTTCGGGGACGGGTCGGC
>JAQSXQ010000282.1 GCA_029256565.1 Mycobacterium sp. | reverse complement strand
GTCTTCTACGCCATCGGCCAGGGCATCCGCGACGGCGACGAACGCCAACCCGTCTCGATCTTCCTGCCCACGTACCTCGTGCTGTCGGCGGGCGTCTGCACGGCGTTCCTGGCCGGTGACCTCTTCAACCTGTTCGTGGGGTTCGAGGTCCTGCTGTCGGCGAGCTTCGTGCTGCTGACGATCGGCGCCAGCACCGAACGGGTGCGGGCAGGCATCGCCTACGTGATGGTGTCGATGGTGTCGTCGCTGATCTTCCTGATCGGCCTGGCGCTGATCTACGCCGCGACCGGCACGCTGAACCTCGCCGAGCTGGCGGTGCGCCTCGACGACGTTCCCGAGGGCACGCGCAGCGCGATGTTCGCCGTCCTGCTGGTGGCGTTCGGCATCAAGGCCGCCGTGTTCCCGCTCTCGACGTGGCTGCCCGACTCCTACCCCACGGCCCCCGCGCCCGTCACCGCCGTGTTCGCGGGCCTGCTCACCAAGGTCGGCGTGTACGCGATCATCCGGGCGCACTCGCTGCTGTTCCCGGGCGGCGCCATGGACCGCGTGCTGCTGGTCGCCGCGCTGTTGACGATGCTCGTCGGCATCCTCGGCGCGCTGGCGCAGAGCGACATCAAGCGCCTGCTGTCCTTCACGCTGGTGAGCCACATCGGGTACATGGTGTTCGGCATCGCCCTGTCCAACGAGCTGGGCATGTCGGGCGCGATCTACTACGTGGCGCACCACATCGTCGTGCAGACCACGCTGTTCCTCGTCGTCGGCCTCATCGAGCGGCAGGCGGGTGCGTCGACGTTCCAACGACTTGGCGGGCTCGCCGCCGCCAGTCCCCTGCTTGCCTTCGTGTTCCTGGTGCCTGCGCTGAATCTCGGCGGCATTCCACCCTTCTCGGGGTTCATCGGCAAGGTGGCCCTGCTCGAGGCCGGTGTGCAGGAGGCATCGGTGCTGTCCTGGGTGCTGGTCGGCGGCGGCGTCGTCACCAGCCTGCTGACGCTGTACGCGATGGCCCGGGTGTGGACCAAGGCGTTCTGGCGGGCGCGGGCCGACGCACCGGAGGGCGCGATGTCGGCCGCCGCACCCTCGGCGCTGGTGCACGACGACGAGGACGCCGTGTTCGCCGACCGCGACGACGTCGGGCGGATGCCCGTGGGCATGGTGCTGCCGACCGCAGCGCTGATCGCGGTCGGTCTGGCGCTGACGGTGTTCGCCGGGCCGATCTTCGCCTACGCCGAGCGGTCCTCGGACGAGGTGCTCGACCGCGGGCAGTACATCTCGGCAGTCCTGAGCCCGGGCGTGGTGCCATGACCGCACCGTTGAAGAACCGGTGGCCGCTGCGGAAGGTGATCCTGCGCGCGTGGGTGCTGTGCTGGCTCATGCTGGTGTGGGTGTTGCTGTGGGGCGACGTGTCGGCGGCCAACGTGCTGAGCGGGCTGCTGGTGGGGCTGCTGATCACCGTGCTGCTGCCACTGCCGCCCGTGCCCATCGAGGGCAGGCTGCACCCGTTGTCCCTGCTGCGCTTGGTGATTCAGGTCGCCTACTACCTGGTGATGTCGTCGATGCAGGTGGCCTGGCTGGCCATCAAGCCGGGACCGCCACCACGCACCGCCGTCCTGCGGGCGCACCTCGCGCTGAAGTCCGATCTGGTGCTCGCACTGGCCGTCAACATCCTGAACCTCATCCCCGGCGGCATCGTGCTGGAGATCGACCAGACCCGGCGGCTCATCTACGTCCACGTTCTCGACGTCGGTACCGACCGCGGGGTGAACCGGTTCTACCACCAGGTCGCCGAGGTGGAACGCCTGCTGATCGCGACGTTCGAACGCGAGGCGCACTGGCGGCCGGCACCCGAGAGGGAGGTCCAGTGAACACCGTGTGGGTCATCGCGGCGGTCCTGCTGACCGCCGCCGCCACCATCACCATGTACCGGCTGCTGGCCGGGCCGGGCACGTTGGACCGACTGGTCGCGCTCGACACGTTCGTGGCGGTGACGATGTGCGCGATCGGCACGTGGGCCGCGTTCAGCCTCGACACCACGGTGACCTACAGCCTGACCGCACTGGCGCTGATCAGCTTCGTCGGATCGGTCAGCGTCGCCCGCTTCCGCGTGCGCGACCGCGACGAGAGGAGCGACCAGTGAACGTGCTCGACGTCCTGGCAGGCGTGCTGGTGCTGAGCGGATCGGTGTTCGCGCTGACCGCGGCGATCGGCGTGGTCCGCTTCCCGGACACGTTGTCGCGCATGCACTCCGCCACGAAGCCGCAGGTGCTCGGCCTGCTCCTCGTGCTCGCCGGCGCGGCCATCCGGCTGCGCGGCCACCCCGACGTCGGCATGGTGATCCTCACCGGACTGTTCACCGTGATCACCGCACCGGTAGTTGCCAACCGCGTCGGCCAGCTCGCATACCGGGAGCAGGCCTTCCGCGACGACCTCCTGCTGCGCGACGAGATCGCCCAGCGCGACGAGGCCTGATCAGTCCTCGGCGGTCGGGGCGTCCAGCTCGAACTCGATCATCGCCGTGAGGGTCTCGACCGCCTCGCTCAGCGCTGCGAGACGATCGGCGGCCGACGGAGCGGCGAGGACCGAGTACCGATCGGCCTGGCCCATCGGGACGCGAGCGGCCAACGCATACAGGCGCTTTCCGGCGTCGTCGCCGGGTTCGGGCTCACCGAGCAGTTCGCGCTTGGGCGGGAGGATTTTGTCTTGCGAGTCCGCCAACCGCTCGAAGACCGCCATGACACGATTCTCGACGTCCTCGATCTCGTCACCGCTGACGGCCCTGCCCGGTTCGTCGGGCCACGGCTCGACCGACGCCCGCGGATACGGTTCGTCGTCGTGCCAGCGTTCGACCCGGATGCGCCCGCGCATCTCGCACAGGATCCGGTAGCGGCCGTCGCCCTGATCGTCGGCTTCCACCACGTGCGCCAGCGTGCCGACGTCGAGGCGGCGGTCACCACCCCCGACCTCGCGACCGGCCTCGATCAGCACGACGCCGAATTCGCGCTCACCGGCAAGGCAGTCGCGCACCAGCGCGGCGTAGCGCGGCTCGAAGATCCGCAGCGGCAGGTCCTCGCCGGGCAGCCGCACGGACTCGAGCGGGAACATCGGCATGACTCTCGCACTGTCCGGGCCCACGGCTAGAGCTCCAGCTCCGCGACGAGCGCGTCCACCACGGCCCGCAGGTCGCCGTCGTGCTCCTCGGCGACCCGGCGCTGCCGTTGGTAGGACGCCCCGGTGGCGTAGATGTTCGACACGGCGGCGAGTTCGTCGGCGCAGCCCAGCGACTTCGCCACCGGCTCTAGCCGGTTCAGGATGTCGTCGAGGTCCTCGGTGACCAGCCGCTCGTTGCTGTCCTCGTCGAGGATGATCACCGCGTCGAGGCCGTATCGCGCCGCGCGCCACTTGTTCTCCTGCACGTGCCACGGCGGCATCGTGGGGAGGTGCTCACCGGCTTCGAGCCTGCGGTCGAGGTCGACGATGAGGCAGTGCGTCAGAGCGACCAGCGCGCCGAGTTCGGCGATGTTCGAGACCCCGTCGAAGATCCGGACCTCGACCGTGCCCAGATGAGGCGAAGGCCGTATGTCCCAACGGATCTCGTTCATGTGGTCGATGATGCCGGTCTTCTTCTGATCGTGGACGAACTGCTCGAACTGCGACCACTCCTGGAAGTGGAACGGCAGACCGGCCGTCGGCAGCTGCTGGAACATCATCGCGCGGTTGCTGGCGTAGCCGGTGTCGCCGCCCGCCCAGTACGGCGACGACGACGACAGCGCGAGCAGGTGCGGGTACTGGTTGAGCAGCGAGGTGATGATCGGCATCACCTTGTGCGCCGACGAGATCCCGACGTGCACGTGCACGCCCCAGATGAGCATCTGCCTGCCCCACCACTGGGTGCGCTTGATCAGCTCGGCGTAGCGCGGCGCGTCGGTCAGCTGCTCGGCCGACCACTCGGCGAACGGGTGCGTGCCCGCGCAGAACAGTTCCATGCCGCGGTCGCGCACGATCTTGCGCGCCGGCGCGAGCGTGGCCCGCAGATCGTCCATAGCCTCGGCCGAGTTGTCACAGATGCCGGTGACGACCTCGACGGTGTTGCGCAGCAGTTCCTTGTGGACGCGCGGGCTTTCGCCGATCTCCGCGATGACGGCGGCGGCTTCGTTGCTCAGTTCACGGGTTTCGGGGTCGACGAGCGCGAACTCCCATTCGACGCCGATGGTCGGCCGCGCCGATCCCTTGAAGTCGATGCGCTGCGGTCGGACCGGAGCCTGACTGGCCGGAGATGACACCGCACGCCACGCGCTTGCCTGCGTCACCGGTGGCCATCGTCGTCTCGTCCGGTCCCGGCGCGCCGTTCACCTGCTGGTAGC
>JAQSXQ010000281.1 GCA_029256565.1 Mycobacterium sp. | reverse complement strand
CTGATCCTCGGCTACGTCTGCGCCTACGAGCGCCGCATGACCGGAGGCGTGCTCGCACCGATGCTCACCCACTTCTTCTGGGGGCTGGTCATGGTGCTCGCACTACCCGTGATCTTCGGCGTCTGACGCCACCGGAGTCACGCTCACCGCAGCGGGTTGGCGATCTCGTCGCGCGGCATCCGCGCGGCCGTGACCGCCACCGCCGCGAGCAGCACCGGCACGATCCCGGCTGCGGCGAAGATCGTCTCCATCGAGACCACCTTCGACAGCGGGCCGACGATCGCGAACGACACCGGCATGAACGCCAGCGACACGAAGAAGTCCAGGCTCGACACCCGGCCCAGCATCGCCCGGGGCACGCGCCGCTGCAGCAGCGTCCCCCAGATCACCATCCCCGCACCGTCGGTGACGCCGACGACGAACGTGGCCGCCGCCATCAACGGGAACGACGACGTCACGCCCACCACGATCAGCGGTAGGGAGCCCAGGCCCCACATCGTCATCATCACCGACAGGTAGCGCCGCGGCAGGCGCACCGACGACACCGCCAGCGCACCGATCGCGCTGCCCACGCCGAAGAACGCCAGGATGAACCCGTAGGCGCGGGCGCCGTCGGCGAACCGGTCCGCGGCGACGAACGGCAGCAGCACCTCGATCGGGCCGAGCACCACCAGCACGAACATGCTCGCGAACAGCAGCGTCCACAGCAGCCACGGCGTACGCACCATGAACGCGAAACCCTCACGCAGATCACGCACCACGTGCGGACGCTCGGCCTCCGGCGACGGCTCGTCACGCACCGGTCGGGTGGTGACCAGCAGGACCAGGCCCAGTGCGAACAGCCCGGCGACCGCGTACGCGCCCACGGCCGGGAACGTCGCGCCGACCAGCACGCCCGCCACCGCAGGCCCCACCGCGCGCTGGAACACCGGCCGCACGACGCCCTCGACGCCGTTGGCGGCCAGCAACTGCTCGGCGGGCAGGATCCGCGGCAGCAGTGCGCTGTAGGCGGGGAAGAAGAACGCCGCAGCGATGCCCAGCACGCCCGCTGCCACCGCCATGTGCCAGATCTGCAGTGCGCCAACAGTTCCGAGCACGGCGATCGCCACCACCGCGACGACGTTGACGCACTCGACGACGATGATGATCGCGCGCTGGTCGATGCGGTCGGCGGCGATGCCGCCGACGAGCACGAAGGCCACCAGCCCCGCCCCGAGGCAGGTCGCCACCAGTGACAGCGACGTGGGATCGTCGTCGAGTTCGATGACCTGCAGCGCCATCACCACGGCCCACATGCCCTCGGCGAATATCGACAGGGACACCGCCGCGATCAGCAGGCGGTACTCGCGGATCCGGAACGGTGCGAGCACGCGCCAACCGCCGGGGGACACCGGCTCGGTATCGACGTGCGTGCTCATGCAGACGATGCTCGTCTACGAGCAGCCCTGCCGTCGAATGGTTTTCGGCGGACCGGCGTGGAGTGCGGCGCTAGTGATCGCCGAAGTGCGGAGCCCGACGCTCCTGGAACGCCCTGGTGCCCTCGCGGAAGTCGTGACTCTCCAGGAGGTCCAGCTGACCCTCGGTCTCGCGCCCGAAGGCGCCGTCGAGTTCGGTCAGCGTGGCTGCGTTGATGGCCTGCTTGGTCTTTCGCAGTGCCACGGCAGGACCGGACTTCAACGTCGTGAGCACCTCCTCGACCCGTGCGTCGAGTTCGTCCGCGGGATGAACCCCGCTGACCAGACCCACGGCCAGCGCGTCGGCCGCGGTCAGTCGCTCGGCGAGCAGTGCCATCCGCATCGCCCTCGTGCGGCCGATCGAGGCGGCGACCAGCGCCGAGGCGCCGCCGTCGGGCATCAGCCCAATCTTGGTGAAGGCCAACAGGAAATAGGCCTTCTCCGAGGCGAGGATCACGTCTGCGGCGATCGCGAGCGAGACGCCGACGCCCGCGGCGGGCCCGTGTACGACCGACACCACCGGCTTCGGCAGGCCGACGATGGCCGCGATGGCCCGGTTGGCTGCGGCCAGCACGTCGGCGGGTGTGCCGCTCGCGCCGGGGTTGGCGTGGTCCTCTGCGCTGATGCCCGCCCCGCTGCTGAACCCGCGGCCCGCGCCGCCGAGGCGGACCACCCTGACCTCCGGGTCGGTCGCCGCGCGGTCCAGCGCGTCGCCGATGGTGTGCAACATCGCGGCGGTCAGGGAGTTGAGGCTGTCGGGGCGATTGAGCGTGAGTGCGAGCACGCCGTCGTCGAGGGACACCGCGAGATCGTCGATTGCGGCATAGGGCGTCGGATCGGATGTAGTGGTGGTCATGTGCCTCGCCTCGCGTCGGGGCGAGCTCTGAGGCCCGCAGCGGATCGACTTGGTTATACAAGTAAGCTTTGTCGGCGGTCAACCTAGGTCTATTGGTGGAGGCATTGCGATGGCGGGACCACTGCAGGGATTGCGAGTCGTTGAACTGGCCGGCATCGGCCCCGGACCCCACGCGGCGATGATCCTCGGCGATCTCGGTGCGGACGTGGTGCGCATCGAGCGGCCCAAGAAGGGCGGGGGCGTTCAAATGCCCAGCCGGGATTCGATGTTGCGCAACAGGCGTTCGGTGGCGGCCGACCTCAAGAGCGACGAGGGCCGCGAGCTGGTCCTCAAGTTGATCGCCAAGGCCGACGTGCTGATCGAGGGCTACCGCCCCGGCGTCACCGAGCGCCTTGGACTCGGTCCGCAGGACTGCGCGAAGGTCAACGAGCGACTGATCTACGGCCGGATGACCGGATGGGGACAGGACGGCCCGCGCGCGCTGCAGGCCGGCCACGACATCAACTACATCTCGCTCAACGGCCTGCTGCACGCCGTCGGCCGCAAGGACGAGCGGCCCGTCCCGCCGTTGAACCTCGCGGGTGACTTCGGCGGCGGCTCGATGTTCCTGCTCGTCGGCATCCTCGCCGCGCTGTGGGAGCGGCAGACCTCCGGCAAGGGCCAGGTCGTCGACGCCGCGATGGTCGACGGGTCCAGCGTGCTGATGCAGATGATGTGGAGCTTCCGCGCCACCGGCATGTGGAGTGACGTGCGTGGCACCAACATGCTCGACACCGGTGCGCCGTACTACGACACCTACGAGACCGCCGACGGGCGCTACGTCGCCGTCGGTGCCATCGAGCCGCAGTTCTACGCGCTGCTCCTGCAGGGGCTCGGACTCGACACCGCGGACCTGCCCGACCAGAACGACATGGCCCGCTGGCCCGAACTACGCGAGGCCTTCACCAGGGCGTTCGCCGAGCACGACCGCGACCACTGGGCCGGGGTGTTCAACGGCACCGACGCCTGCGTGACGCCGGTGCTGAGCTTCGCCGAGGTCGAGACCGAAGCGCACATCACCGACCGCGGCACGTTCTACCGGGACGTCTCCGACGCCGGGGAGCACCTGCAGCCCATGGCGGCCCCGCGATTCTCCCGCAGCGCGCCCGAGCAGCCGAGGCCGCCCGTCGTGCCGGGTGCCGACACCGAAACCGTCCTCAACGAGTGGGTATAGTCCCAACCAACCAGTAGGTCGGCCCTCGGTCGACATCACGAAAGGAATGCATCTGTGCTGATCAAGGACGCCGTTGCCGTCGTCACCGGTGGCGCATCCGGCTTGGGCCTCGCCACGACCAAGCGGCTGCTCGACGCCGGAGCCAGCGTGGTCGTCATCGACCTGCGTGAAGGCGACGAGCTGGCGAAGCTGGGGGACCGGGTGCGGTTCGCCTCCGCCGACGTGACCGACGAGGCTGCCGTCACCCAGGCCCTCGACCTCGCGGAGTCGCTCGGCCCGCTGCGCATCAACGTCAACTGCGCGGGCATCGGCAGCGCGATGAAGACGCTGAGCAAGAACGGCCCGTTCCCGCTCGACGTGTTCAGCAAGACCATTCAGGTCAACTTGATCGGCACCTTCAACGTGCTGCGGCTGTCGGCCGAGCGCATCGCCAAGACCGAGCCCGTCGGCGAGGAGCGCGGCGTCATCATCAACACCGCATCCGTCGCGGCGTTCGAGGGACAGATCGGCCAGGCTGCGTACTCGGCCTCCAAGGGCGGCGTCGTCGGCATGACGCTGCCGATCGCGCGTGACCTCTCGCGTGAGCTGATCCGCGTCTGCACGATCGCCCCCGGCCTGTTCAAGACCCCGCTGCTGGGCTCACTGCCCGAGGAGGCGCAGAAGTCGCTCGGCCAGCAGGTGCCGCACCCCGCCCGCCTCGGCGATCCCGACGAGTACGGCGCGCTGGCCGTGCACATCGTCGAGAACCCGATGCTCAACGGTGAGGTCATCCGCCTGGACGGCGCGATCCGCATGGCTCCGCGGTAGAGCATGACGATCACCACGAAGTTCACCGAGGT
>JAQSXQ010000280.1 GCA_029256565.1 Mycobacterium sp. | reverse complement strand
CATCGCGGTCTGCGCCTTGGTCTGGTCGCCGTTGGTGTTCTCCTGGGCGACGATCTCCGGCGAGTCGTTCGTGATGCCGAAGCCCTCGAGGAATCCGTCATGACGGAACGTGTCGACGGTGCCACCGGGCGTACCGTCCAGCATGACGACCTGCGGCGGCTTGTTGCCCAGCGCCGCCTTGACCCACTTGCCCTGGGCGACGCCCGCGGCCTTGTTGTCGGTGGCGTACGTGGCGTCGACCGCGTCCTCGGGATCGGTCGCGGTGTCGAGGGCGATGACGACGACGCCCGCGTCGCGCGCCTTCTTGATGGCGTCGAGCACGCCGGTGGAGGAGTTGGGCGTGATCAGGATGCCCTTGACGCCCTGGCCGACCATGTTCTCGATGGCCGCGACCTGCCCCTCGTTGTCGCCATCGAATGCACCCGCAAGCGAGATCAGCTCGGCGCCGTCCTTGTCGGCCTGCGCCTGGGCGGCCTCACGCAGCTTCACGAAGAACGGGTTGGAATCGGTCTTGGTGATCAGGCCGACCTTGACGCTGTCCGAATCAGAGCCGCCGCAGCCGGTCAGGCCGAGAACCAGCGAACCAGCTGTGAGAACCGCCCCGACGGCGAGCGTGCTTCTGTTGCGCTTTCCGAACATCTGGACTCCCTTGTCCCGGATGCGACGCCGGTCGCGCCGCGTGCTCCCTGGGACCCTAAGGGCAGCGCAAGCGCTTGCGCATGCGCTTTCGCCGATTCGTTACGGCGAAGATCAACGCGTTGGAGAGCGCCGCCCCCGGCACGGTTCTGCGGCGTCGTTCAGCCGATCGCCTTGGAGTGAGCTGCGGCTATCTCCAAGAGTCGCAAGTAGCCGGGCAATTGCCACGCGGACCGACCAACGAATAGCCCGGTGACGTGTTCGATGCCAAGCAGATCCTCGGCGTTGTCGAGACCGACCGAGCCACCGTAGAGCAAACCCCTTGTCCTGCCGCCGTACTCACGCCCCAGGTCGTCGAACGGTTCCCGTAGCTCCTCGACTGTGGCGGGACGCCCCTTCTCGCCGATGGCCCAGATGGGCTCATAGGCAATGAGCACGCGTCCCAACTGCTCTGCAGTGAGGCCGTCGAGCGCGCCGGCCGCCTGTTTCAGGATGAACCGCGAGGACTCACCGGCATTCTTGACGTCGGCGCTCTCGCCGATGCACAGGAGTGGCACGAGCCCGTGGGCAAGGACGGCCGCCACCTTCAGCCGGGTCGTCGCCACGGTCTCTCCGAAGTGCTCGCGACGCTCGGAATGACCAATCTCGACCAGCTGCGCGCCGGCGTCCTTCACCTGCGCAACGGACACCTCGCCGGTCCAGGGTCCCTCGTCCTCCCAGTGCGCGTTCTGCGCCCCAAGCAGTACCGGCGAATCGTCGCCGAGTTCATCGCGAGTAGCGGCCAGCGCGGTGAACGACGGGATGATGAAGGGCTGCACTCCGGAAAGGTCGGTCCGACCGACGTACTCGGCCAAAGCACTGGCGTAGGAACGGGCCTCACTGATGCCCTTGTTCATCTTCCAACTCGTGCCCACCCACAGCAGGCCCGAATCGTTCGTTCCCGTGTCAGTCACTCTCGTACGCGCAGATGTCATCGACCTTGGCCGCCGAGGAGGACTGCGGGTCGAACTGCACGCCGAGCCATTCCTTGACCAGGACTCGCGCCAACTCCAGCCCCACGACCCGCTCCCCCATGCACAGCACCTGGGCGTTGTTCGACAGCACTGAGCGCTGCACGGAGTACGAATCGTGGGCGGTGACGGCTCGAATTCCCTTGACCTTGTTCGCCGCGATGGCCACGCCCAGCCCCGTGCCGCAGATCAGCAGCGCACGGTCCGCCTCGCCCTTGGCGATTCTCTCGGCGGCCGCGATTGCGACGTTCGGGTACGACGTGTCGTCCTCGGGGTCCCCGACACCGACGTCCTCCACGATCTCCACCCGCTCGTCGGACTCGAGGTCCCTGCGCAGCGCCTGCTTGTAGTTGAATCCCGCCTTGTCGCCGCCGATTACGATCCTCAATGCCATGCTGCACTCCTTCTCAATGGTCTTCATTCATCGGGTCAGGTGCTCGCCAAGAGCCGCCATCAGCATCGAGAACGACAGCGCGCCAGGGTCCGGCGTTCCGACGCTCTTGTCACCGAGCACCCGAGCGCGGCCCAACCGCGCCGTGATGTCCGCCGTCCTGAGGGCGGCATCGCGGGCCACGCGTGCCGCGGCGGTGATGGCTGGCCCTGCTTCCGCGTCGAAGGCCTCCGCCAATGCCTCCCGGAAGGGCAGGGCGGCGTCGACCATCGTCTTGTCACCAGGCTTCGCCCCACCGAGACGGATGACGGCATCGATCCCGGCGCCGATTGCGTCGACGACGTTCCGGTCATCGGCGTTCTCGGTGTCGGAGTAGGCACCACCTGCGCTGGTCAGCGCCGCGCCCCACAACGCTCCCGAGGTGCCCCCGGCCGCGTCGGCCCAGGCCTGACCGGCGAGGAGCAGCGTGGTCCGGGCACCGGCACCCTGATCCACCGCGGCACGGGCTGCTCGGGCCGCACCACGGGAACCGAACGACATGCCCTGGCCGTGATCGCCGTCGCCGGCGACCGCGTCGAGGCGGCCAAGCTCGGCCTCGTTGTCGGCGCACACGCGCTGGAATGTCTCGAGTACTGCGGCGATGCTTTGCGCGCAGGCTTTCGACTCCTCGCTGGACTGCGGTATCTCCACCTCGGCTGCGTCCCAGACGCCGGCCCGTGGAGTTCGGTCGACGTCCGGCATCGACCCGCGGCGGTACGCAGGCGTCTCCACCGGTGCCAGCCACAGCTTCTCGAGTTCGTCGTCGAGGAACACCAGGGTGAGCGACAGGCCTGCCATGTCGAGGCTCGTGACGTACTCCCCAACCTCCGGACGCACCGCGGTAAGCCCCTTCTCCTCAAGGCGTTCGGCGATGCGCCCGTAGACGACGAAGAGTTCTTCGTACTTCACGGTGCCGAGTCCGTTCAGGATGACGGCCACCCGGCCGTCGTACCCGTTCTCTCCGCGCGGCGGCTCCTCGGTCAACAGTTGATCGAGCAGCAGATCGGCGGTCTCGGCAGCGCTGCCGATGCGGTCGTCGCGTACGCCGGGTTCGCCGTGGATACCGAGCCCTACTCCCATCTGTCCCTTCTCGACGTGGAACAGCGGCTCGTCGGCCCCTGGCAGAGTGCACCCGTTGAAGGCCAGGCCGAACGAGCGGGTCGCGTCGTTGGCCTTCCACGCCACGCGCTCGGCTTCATCGAGGTCGGCGCCGGCTTCTATGGCCGCGCCCGCGATCTTGAACACCGGCAGATCGCCGGCGACGCCTCGACGGTCGCGGTGGTTCTCCGGAGTGTTGGACGCGATGTCGTCGCTGACCATGACGATCCGCACGTCGATTCCCTCGTGCCGCAGCTTCTCGGCAGCCAGCCCGAAGTGCAGCACGTCCCCCGCGTAGTTGCCGAATCCCAGAATGACGCCTCCACCGTTTTCGGCGTTGCGCACCACCGAATACACCTCGGACGCAGCCGGCGACGAGAAGACGTTGCCGCACGGAGCACCGTGACCCATGCCGGGACCGACCCATCCGGCGAAGGCCGGATAGTGGCCTGAACCCCCGCCGATCACGAGTGCGGGCTGGCCCTGTGGCGTCTGCGTCGCTCGCGCCACACCGCCGGGTACCTCGATCAGGAGGTCACGGTGGGAAGCGACGAGACCGCGCACGGCTTCGGCCGCGAAGTCGTCCGGGGAGTTGAGGAGGTACGTCATTGTTCCATCCTTGGGGATGCGCCAGTCAGCCTAGGAGAGCCTGTCTCGCGGTCCGGTTGTCGATTAATCGTATAGGATTCCGGCACTCATTCGGGACGGTTCTCGTCGCCTTCGCCTTGGCCACCAGCGTCCGAGGATCCGCTCGAGGCCTCGGCACGGGCGCGCTCGGCCAGCGCGCGCTCCTTCACGCCGGTGATGTGCGCGTGCATGATGCGGTAGACCTCGGGGCCGTAGCCTCGTTTGAACGCCGCGAGCAGCTCGCGGTGCTCGGCGATCGCATGTTCGGAATCCTGAACGCCCACTCCGACGAAGAGCCGGAAACGTTGCCCGTGGCCGCCCAGGGCGTCATACGCCCGCAGCAACGCGCCGTTGTCCGCGTGCTCGGCGATCAAGCGATGGAAGCGTTCGTCCGGACGGTGATACTTCGTTATCGCCGCGGCATCTGAAGTGTGCGGCGCCCGCTCCTGCTCCTCGATCGCCTCCTCGAGTGCAGCCAGCAACTCGGCATCGGCCCTGGCACAGGCCAGTTCTGCCAACCGGGGCTCGATGAGCAGGCGGGCGTCCATGATGTCCGCCATCTCCTTG
>JAQSXQ010000279.1 GCA_029256565.1 Mycobacterium sp. | reverse complement strand
ATCTCGCCGAGTTCGGGATCGGGCGTGTCCGCGGTGATGCCTGCCCGTTCCAGTGCGACGGTGTTGCACCACACGGTGTGGTAGTCCCAGGCACGCAGCACGACGGGCCGGTCGGGCACCGCCTCGTCGAGCCACCGGGCGTCGAACAGCCCGCCCTCGGCGAGGCTGCCGTCGTAGGAGGCGCCGACGATCCACTCCTGGTCGGGGTGCGCCTCGGCGTAGGTGCGCACCGCCTCGACGATCTCGGCCACCGACCCGCAGGGCCGCACCGCGGGCCCCACGTACTCGAGTCCGCCGAGCATCGGATGGGCGTGACCGTCACCGAAGGACGGCATCAGGAAGCCGCCCTCGAGGTCCACCTGCTCGACCTCGCCCTCGGCAGCCGCCGACCGGGCGGCGTCACCGAGCCCGGTGATCACGCCGTCGGTGACGAGCAGCGCATCGGAAACGGGCACCTCGGACGTCCCCGTCCACACGGTTCCGTTGTGAAACAGCGTCATCGCCACGGTTTGGCACCTTACGCGGGGGAAAGCGTTTCGCAATCCGAACTCACCCATCCATTTCCGTGGCGGCTCCGAATAGAAGACGTGGAACGTGGAGACCTGATGTCACGCCCGATCGTCGCGGCGGAATCGACGACGCGCCGGCGCGGTGCGGCCCGCAAGGCAGCCGCCGCGTCGGCACCGGCGATCTATCGCACCCGCATCACGCACCTGCGCCGCACGCCGGTGCACCACTACTTCGAGCAAGCCGGTTACAGCTGGTACGTCGACCTCGACGAGCTGCCGACGCTGCCGGCGGACGACTTCCTCGCCGGGCACGGCATCGACATGCGGGGCGGGTCCGTGACCGCCCTGCTGCAGGCCCGCGTGCTGGGCTACGTGTTCAACCCCGTCAGCCTGTACTGGTGCCACGACGCCGACGGCGTGCTGCGTCACGTCATCGTCGAACTCCACAACATCCAGGGTGAGCGGCACGCTTACCTGCTGCCGCCGACCGACCACGCGCCCGCAGCGGTGAAGAAGACGCTGCCCATGTCGCCGTTCAACGACTCCGACGGCTACTACCTCCTGCAGGCACCCAAGCCGAACGGGTCGGTCGACGTCACCATCTCCCTGCACCGCGAGCACACACCGGGGTTCGTGGCGACGCTGCGCGGCAATCGACGTTCGGCCAGTGTCGGACAGGTGCTGGCCCTGCAGTTCACGGCTCCGATGGCGCCTCTCATGGGCGCGCTGTGGATGCGCATCCACGACGTGACCCTCTGGGCGCGACGGGTGCCGCTCGCCCCTCGCGAGTCGTGGATGCCGCGGGAGCCGGTGGGCCAATCATGACTTCGGGCGACTGGCCGACCGGCGAAGCGGCTGCCGGCCAGTCCGGCTCTTCCCAAAAGGCTTCGGGCGCACGCCTATTCGTGCCCGGCCCCGCGGAGATCATGATAATTATGACTTCGCTGGGAATCGCCGCTAGGCTACCGGGCGTGACGGCCGACCTCGACGCATTGCTGCGCCGGGCCGCCGAACGAGACGTCGAGGCGTTCACTGAGTTCTACGACGCGACCCGCGCGAGGGTCTACGGACTGGTGACGCGCGTATTGCGCGATCCTGGCTACAGCGAAGAGACCACCCAGGACGTCTACCTGCAGGTATGGCACAACGCCGCCAACTACGACCCTGCCGCGGGCTCTCCGTTGGCGTGGTTGATGACGCTGGCCCACCGCCGCGCCGTCGACAGGGTGCGCAGTGAGCAGGCCGCCAGCCAACGCGAGTCCCGCTACGGCGCGGCCAATGTCGATGTGGCCGCCGACCGCGTCGCCGAGGCCGTGATCCACTCCGAGGAGCGTCGCGAGGTCGTCGCGTGCCTCGACACGCTCACCGACGCACAGCGCGAGTGCATTCAGATGGCCTATTACGAGGGTCTGACCTACGTCCAGGTCTCCACCCGTCTGGCCGCGAATCTTGCGACGATCAAGTCACGGATGCGCGACGCCATCCGAGGACTGCGCAACTGCTTGGGGGTGTCGTGACCGAGCCCGCACATCAGGACCTCCTGGCCTTGGCAACCCCATACGCCTTGCACGCCGTGTCCTCCGACGAACAGCGCGACATCGAGCAGCAGATCGCCGGTGCGCCCGCGGATGTGGCGCGCGCCTTCCACGACGAGGTGCGCGCGGTCCGGGAGACGATGGCCGTGGTGTCGTCGACGACGTCCGCCGAGCCGCCCGAGCATCTGCGCGACCGGCTGCTCGCCGCAATCGGTGACGCGCCAAGGCTTTCGGTGGTCCCCGGTCCGAATGCCCCTGCAGCGCAACCCAAGTCGCGTAGTACGCGGTGGCGCACCGTCGCGCTGTCGGCCGCTGCCGCCGTCATCATCGGCCTCGGCGCGGTCGGTGTCGGCGTCGCGCTGCGACCGGAGGCGAAACCGTCTGCGGCCGAACAAATCTTCGAGGCTCCGGACGTCAAGACGGTGTCCGGCCCCATCCCGACCGGCGGTACCGCAACGGTCGTGTTCTCCCGCGAACGCAACGCCGCGGTGCTCGTGATGAACGACGTCGCTCCGCCCGAGCAGGGCTACGTGTACCAGATGTGGCTCGTCGCGTCCGACGGTGCGCACTCGGCAGGCACCATGGATGCGAGCGCGGTGTCACCGTCGACGACTGCGGTGCTGCCCGACATCGACGGCTCGAACGCGTTGGCGTTCACCGTGGAACCCGGCACCGGGTCGACGCAGCCGACCAGCCCGGTGTTCGCCGAGCTACCGCTGATCTGACCTCAGAGGTCTTCCATCGTGGCGGACGCCGCCTCGTCGATGACGTCGGCCGCGTCGTGCCTGCGGGCAAAGGCCCGGCGCTGCCGGGTGGCGCCGTTGCCCGACGCGACCACCCGCTCCAGTTCGCGGTGCACGAAGTCGGCGTCGCCCACGGCGTCGAGTGCCGGGGTCACGTGGTCGATCAACGCGTGCAAGAGGTCGACCGCGGGGATCGGTGCGTGAGTGCCGACGAGGTCGATCCCCTCGCCCTCGAGCCCGTCGCGGGCGCTCTTCCAGTACGCGGCACGTAGGGCATGCGCCGTCAGCGGAACCGTTGGCTGGTTGCGCTCCCGCTCGTCGAGGGCCGTCATGACGGCAGCGCGCACCAGCGCGCCCAGGAGGACGGATTGGGTGGCCGTGGCGGGCACGTCGGCGGCCCGCACCTCGACGGTCGGGAAGTTCGCCGATGGGCGGACGTCCCAATAGACCATCCCGTCGTCGAGCATCGCGCCGGAGTCCTGCATCATCCGCACGGTCGCGTCGTAGTCATCGACGGAGTCGAAGTGCGGCGGCGGGCCGGCGCTGGGCCAGCGGGCCCATAGGACGCTGCGCCAGCTCGCGTGGCCGCTGTCGGAGTTGC
Source organism: Mycobacterium sp. (assembly GCA_029256565.1). Classification (GTDB taxonomy): domain Bacteria; phylum Actinomycetota; class Actinomycetes; order Mycobacteriales; family Mycobacteriaceae; genus Mycobacterium. Next base: position 1,795 of record JAQSXQ010000279.1, on the reverse strand, counting down.
GGTAGATCGCCGAATTGGCGGTGAGCGCCAGCAGCGAGGGCAGCCACGGTCGTAGCCGATTGCTCACGTCGACGGCGGCCTCGCGCGACGGCACCGCGACATGGACGTGGCAGCCGCAGATGCCCTGTTCGTGGGCGATCATGCCGAACTTCTGGGCGATCTCGCGGTATCGCGGGGTGTCGGTGATCGGGAACTCTTGCGGGACGGTCGGCGGCAGACCCACCGCGAGCAGCCGCGCTCCCGCTGCCGTTGCCGCCTCGGACGCAACGCGGCGCAGCCGGCGCAGGTCGTCGTGCAGCTCGTCGATGGTCGAGGCGACCGAGGAACTCGTCTCGACCTGACACCTGGTGAGTTCGAGCTGCAGTTCGACACCGCGCTCCTCGGCCGCGGCGGCCGTCTCGCGGTTGAGCGGTACGGGCTCGCCGCTGTTTGGATCGACGAGGAGGAATTCCTCTTCGACGCCCAGCGTGGGATGGCTCACGACGCCTCCGGTCGGTGAATGTTTGATCCGGCCCGTCGGATGTACACGACGGGCCGGATCTCGGGAGTGGCTCTTGAGCCGAGCGCCTGCGCTTCAGCTAGGCCGTATTGATGCCCTGCCTGCGCCGAATGAAACCTGCGACATTGCTGGTCACATAAGCTCGGCCCATGGCCAGGGACTTCCGGTTCGGTTTCGGTTTGCACGCCGCACGACGGCTGTCCGCGGTGCAGGACTGGGCGACGCGTGCCGAGGGCATGGGCTACGACGTCCTGCACGTGCCCGACCACCTCGGCGCTCCCGCCCCGTTCCCGACCCTGACGGCGGCCGCGGCGGCGACCGAGACGCTGCACCTGGGCACCTTCGTCCTGAACGCGGGCTTCTACAAGGCGGCGCTGCTGGCGCGCGACGTCGCCGAACTCCGCGATCTCAGCGCGGGCCGGCTCGAGTTGGGGCTCGGGGCCGGCTACGTCCGCAGGGAGTTCGAACTCGCCGAGATCCCCTACCCCACGGCGGGACAGCGCGTCGACCATCTGCGCCACGTCGTCGAGTACATGGAAGAGCACCTGCCCGACGTACCCCTGCTGATCGCGGGCAACGGCGACCGGCTGCTGACGATCGCCGCCAAGCACGCGCAGATCATCGGGCTCACCGGCGGCGACCCAGCCGGCGCGGACGGCGACCCGCTCGCCGAGCGCATCGCGTTCGTCCGCAACGCGGCACCGGAGCGCTTCGACGAGCTGGAACTGAACGTGTCGGTCACGGCGATGCCGATCGACGACTCGGGCATGCCCGATCTGTCGATCACGCGGCGCTTCCTGCCGGAACTCACCGACGAGCAGCTGCTGCGGACACCGGGTGTGCTGTCGGGGTCGACGAAGGACATCGCCGACACCATCCGCGGCTACCGCGACACCTATGGCGTCACGTACGTGATCGTGCAGCAGCCACACGCCGAGGCCTTCGCGAAGGTCATCGAGGAGCTGCGCTAGGCGTCAGCGACCGCGGAAGGCGTCCTTGAGGCGCTGGCCGGTCATCTTGACCCGGGCCTTCATCTCGTCGTTCGCGCCTTCGTTGCGCAGCCGGTTGTCACCGGTGGCACGACCGATCTTCTGCTTTGCCTGACCCGCAAGACGGTCGACGGTGTGGCGGGCCTTCTTCGCTGTGCTCATGATCTTGGTATTGCCGCTGGTCGTCGGGCGGAAACCTGCAGCAACGCCCAATGCCGGTATGCTCCAAGCCGGTCCGCCCCCGTAGCTCAGGGGATAGAGCACGGCTCTCCTAAAGCCGGTGTCGCAGGTTCGAATCCTGCCGGGG
>JAQSXQ010000278.1 GCA_029256565.1 Mycobacterium sp. | reverse complement strand
CCGGCACCCGGCACGGTCGCTACCGCGCCACCCGGGCCAGCCTCGGCGCCCGCACCGGGCACGGTCGCGCCTGCACCACCGGGGCCAGCCTCGGCACCGGCACCCGGGACGACGGCCTGCGCACCGTCAGGGCCTGCAACGGCGCCCGCACCGGGAACCGTTGCCTGCGCGCCACCCGGGCCCGCGGTCGCGCAGCCCGGTGCGTTGACGTCGGAGCACGGCGGCGGCGGCGCGGGCTCGGCGAACGCGGTCGGAACACCGAGCGGGGTGATGGCGAGAGCGGCGGCGGCCGCACCTGCGATGACGATCCGTTTCGTGAAATCAGTGTTCATCAACATGACAGGTGTCTACCACCGCGTTGCGCGAGTGAAACATCCAAGCGCGGGTGCGCTCAGAGGATGTCGGTGATGTCGTTCTTCAGCGCCTCGGCCTGCGTGCCGAACACGGCTTGAACGCTGTTGCCGACCTCCACGACGCCCGCTGCGCCCAGGCTCTTCAGTCGCGCCTGATCGACCTTGCCCTTGTCGACGACCTCCATGCGCAGGCGCGTGATGCAGGCGTCGACGTTGACCAGGTTGTCCCGGCCGCCGAACGCCGAGATCAACTGCTCGGCCTTGCTCTCGACGGCGGTCTCCGTGGCTGTCGCGGTGCCGGTTCCGGTGGTGACGGTGGTGGGGGCGTCGGTGCCCTCGCCCAGGTTGGCACGCTCCTCGGCCTCGAATTCCTCCTCGGGTTCGCGGCCCGGTGTGCGCATGTTCCACTTCGTGATCGCGAACCGGAACAGCAGGTAGTAAAGGGCGAAGAACACCACGCCCATGCCGATGAGCAGCGGGATGTTCTTGGCCGCAGGCGCCGTGCCGTAGAGCAGGAGGTCGATGAGACCGGCCGAGAACGAGAAGCCGAGGTGGATGTCGAGCAGGTACGCGATGGCCAGCGAGAGGCCGGTCAGCACGGCGTGGACCACGTAGAGCGGGAATGCGACGAACATGAAGGCGAACTCGAGCGGTTCGGTGATGCCGGTGACGAACGCGGTCAGTCCAGCGGCCGACAGGATGCCGACCGCGACCTTGCGCTGCTTCTTGTTGGCCACGTGGATCATCGCCAGAGCGGCTGCCGGCAAACCGAACATCAAGATGGGGAAGAAGCCCGACGTGAGCAGACCGGCCGTGGTGTCGCCTGCAGCGAACCGGGTCAACTCTCCCGTGACGACGTTGCCGTCCGGGGTCTGGTAGTCGCCGTAGATGAACCACACGTACGAGTTCGGAATGTGGTGCAGGCCCAATGGAATCAACATGCGGTTGGCGAAGCCGTAGACGAAGGCGCCCAGCGCTCCCGCGCCGCCGATGAACTGGCCCAGGCTCGTCAGACCGGCGTCGAAGATCGGGTAGAAGTAGCTCATCGCGAACGCGAGGAAGAGGCAGGCCAGTGAGACGACGATGGGCACGAAGCGTCGGCCGCCGAAGAAGCCGAGGTACGAGGGCAATTCGATGGTGTGATAGCGGTCGAACAGCCACGCCGTGAGCAACCCGACCACTATGCCCGCGAATACGCTGTAGTTGATCTGCGCCTGGTCACCGGCCTTGTCCAGTTCGCCGGCCAGGACGATCGGCGACATGGTCTTGAAGACCGCCTCGACGACGAGGTAGCCCACCACGGCCGCCAGCGCCGTGGATCCGTCGGCCTTCTTCGCGAATCCGATCGCGACGCCGACGGCGAACAGCAGGGGAAGGTTGGCGAACAGTGCGTCGCCGGCCGCGCTCATGGCGAGGAAGAACGGGCCGATCACCGGGGCGTCGATGCGGCCCAGCAGGTCCGGTTGTCCCAGACGGAGCAGGATGCCCGCGGCCGGCAGCACCGCGATCGGCAGCATCAGGCTCTTGCCCAACCGCTGCAGCTGGGCGAAGCCCGGTATCCGGAGTCCGGACTTCGACTGTGCCTTCGGGGTTTTCGTCGCTTCGCCCATGGTCGTGTTCCTCCCGTGCCGCGTACGTCACCCGCTGGGTGAAGCCTTGCGGAAGCTTAGACGAGAACCCATGAACGCGAGACCCTCTTGCACGCGCGCTCGTATTGTTGAGTCAACCGAAGACGAAGGAGCCAACACTGTGAGCACCACGCCAGTTCTCGCGCCGGTCACCGGGCGTGCCGTTGCGTTGCAGGACGTGCCGGACCCCGTCTTCAGTCAGGGCATGGTGGGCCACGGCGCGGCGATCGACCCGCCCCGCGAGGTGGTCGAGGCGGTCGCGCCGGTCAGCGGCAAGCTCCTCAAGCTGATGCCGCATGCGTTCGTGGTCCTCACGCCCGACAACGTCGGCGTGCTGGTGCACCTAGGCCTGGACACCGTCGCGCTCGAGGGCGAGGGGTTCACCGCGCACGCCAGCCAGGGCGACGACGTCACCGCAGGGCAGTTGATCATCACCTACGACGTGCCGGCGGTGGTGGCGAAGGGCCTGAACCCGATCGTGCCGGTCGTCGTGATGGACGAACGCGAAGCGGCCAACGTGGTGCCGACTGAATCCGTCTTCGAGGGGGCCGACATCGCCTCTGGCGCAGCATTGTTCACGGCGCACCGGTAGATGGAGGTCGTCATCCTGGCCGACGCCGGGGAGATCGCCTCGCTCGCATCGGACGCGATCGGGGCGCTGCTGCATCGCAAGCCCACGGCGGTGCTCGGCTTGGCCACCGGCTCGTCGCCGCTGGCGATCTACGACGAACTGGCGACGCGCTGCGAGGCCGGGGACGTCTCGTTCGCACATGCCCAGGGCTTCACTCTCGACGAGTACGTCGGTCTGCCCGCAAACCACCCCGAGCGCTACCGCACGGTCATCGACGAGGTGTTCGTCTCCCGCGTCGACTTCGGGCCGGACGCCGTGCAGAGCCCGGACGGCCTGGCGGCCGACATACCCGCTGCGTGCGCGGCGTACGAGGCGGCGATCCGCAACGCGGGCGGGGTCGACCTGCAGATCCTCGGGGTCGGCACCGATGGCCACATCGCATTCAACGAACCGGGCTCGTCGCTCGCGTCGCGCACCAGGATCAAGACGCTGACCCGGCAGACCCGCATCGACAACGCCCGGTTCTTCGGCGACGACGTCGACGCCGTGCCGACGCACTGCCTGACCCAGGGCTTGGCGACGATCATGGCGGCCCGGCACGTCGTCCTGGTCGCCACGGGTCGCGGCAAGGCCGAAGCGGTGCACCAACTGGTGGAGGGTGCGGTCAGCGCGATGTGGCCGGCGACGATCCTGCAGCACCACCCACACGTGACGGTGCTGCTCGACGATGCTGCCGCCCGGCGGCTGCAACTCATCGACTACTACCGCGAGACCTACCTGTCCAAACCGGATTGGCAGGGCATCTGAGTGCTGCTCACCGCAGGCACCGTCGTCACGGGCTCGAACCTGTTGCGGCCCGGCTGGATCGAGGTCTCGGGAGGTTCCGTCGTCGGTGTCGGCGAGGGCGCACCGGATCGTGCGCCGGACCGCGACCTCGGTGAGGTCACCGTCGTGCCGGGATTCGTCGACACCCACGTCCACGGCGGGGGTGGCGGGAACTTCTCCGCAGCGTCGCCAGAGGAGACGGCCAGGGCCTTGGCACTGCACCGCCGTCACGGCACCACCACGCTGGTCGCGTCGCTGGTCACGGCGGCTCCCGCGGACCTGCTGCGCCAGGTTGGGGCACTCGCGGTCGACGTGCGGGCCGGCCACCTCGACGGCATCCACCTCGAGGGGCCGTGGCTGTCGACCAAACGCTGCGGCGCGCACCAGCCGTCGTTGATGCGTGACCCCGACCCGGCCGAGATCGAGCGCATCCTGGAAGCGGGTGGGGGAGCGGTCCGCATGGTGACGATCGCACCGGAGCGTGAGGGCGCGATCGCGGCGATCCGCCAGCTGACGGCCGCGGGAGTCGTTGCCGCGGTGGGACACACCGAGGCCGGCTTCGACCAGACCCGCGCGGCGATCGAGGCGGGCGCGCGGGTCGGCACGCACCTGTTCAACGCCATGCGCCCGATCGACCGTCGCGAGCCGGGTCCGGTGATCGCCCTGCTCGACGACCCCCGCGTGACGGTGGAACTGATCACCGACGGCGTGCACGTCGACCCGGCGATCTATCGGCACGTCACGCGGGCTGCCGGTCCCGACCGGGTCTCGCTGATCACCGACTCCATGGCCGCCACGGGGATGGCCGACGGGGTCTATCACCTGGGGCCGCTCGCGGTCGACGTCGTCGAGGGAGTGGCACGGGTGGCAGGCACCGACACGATCGCAGGCAGTACCGCCACCATGGACGTCGTGTTCCGGTACGCCGTCACCCACGGCGGGCTGGACCGCGACGACGCGCTGCTGTCCGCTGTGCGGCAAGCGTCGATCAATCCCGCTCGCGCACT
>JAQSXQ010000277.1 GCA_029256565.1 Mycobacterium sp. | reverse complement strand
TTCCGGCGGGCAGGAGCGCAGCGACCAGGGGAGTGATGACACGTGACTGACGAGGCGACACCGTGGGGCACCGGCCTGACCGTGGCCGCGTTCGTCGCGGCCGTGACGGCGGCGGCGCTCATCGTGTTGAGCCTCGGCCTGATCCGCGTCCACCCGATGCTGGCTCTGGGTCTGAACGTGGTGGCCGTCGGCGGTCTGGCACCCACGGTGTGGGGGTGGCGCGCGCGTCCGGTGTGGCGGTGGTTCGTGCTTGGCGGCGGTGTGGGCGTGGCAGCCGCCTGGCTGGCGCTGCTCGCGATCACCCTGGGCGGTTAGCCCGCGATCAGGGCTGCGTGCCGGAGCGGACGCCGAGCAGGACGTCCTCCCAGGCGGGCACTTCGGGCTTGCGACGCCGTGCGCGTGCGGGCTTGGCCGGCTGCTCCTGCGGCTCCGGCTGAGCGGGTGCAGGCACGGGGACCTCGAGCGGCAGTTCGGGCTCGGCTTCGGCCGCGATGGCTGCGGGCACCGGTGCCACCGCACGCAGCGGCGGCCGGTGGAAGTTGGGGTCGACCAGCTCGGCGGCGGAGTCGTCGAACGGCGTGACGGTGCCGCCATGCGAGCCCGGGCTGAACCGGAAGTGCGCCACGTTGTCGGAGCGGCCGGCCTTCCAGGACAGCTGCACGGTCCAGCGGCCGTCCTCGTTGCGCCAGGCGTCCCAGTTGGTGTCGTCGGGATCGAGGCCCCGCGAGATGAGCACGGTGCTGACGGTCTCGAGCAGTGTCATCACGGTCGGGCCGTCGGCCAGCACCGGGTGCGCGGCGGTGGCGAGTTCGGCTGCCCGCGAGCGCTCCAGGAGCACGGGGTGGGCGAACCGCTCGACCCGTGCAAGGTCGACGCCAGCGGCCTCGGCGACCTGCTCTGGGGAGGCGCCTGCGCGGATGCGGGATTGAATGTCTCTGGGACGCAACACGTCTGAGTCCTCGGCCTCGCGTTGGAATTTGCTCGAACCCACCCGGTCGCCGCGCAGGGCAGCGTGCAGCCGTCCGTCGGGGATCAGGAGGAACTTCTCGCCCGATTCGGCTGATTCGCAGATGACGCTCTTGCCGTCGACGTCGAGTCCGACGACATTCAATTCGCGCATATCCACCTCCTAGGGGCTAACGCGTGACCCTACTGCGTTATCGACTCGTAACCGTGGCGACACGCTGGCCCCGCCCATTGCACGAGGTCAGAGGCGCTCGACGACCCAGTCGACGCACGCCGTGAGCGCGCTGACGTCGTCGGGATCGACCGCGGGGAACATCGCGATGCGGAGCTGGTTGCGGCCCAGCTTGCGGTACGGCTCGGTGTCGACGATGCCGTTGGCCCGCAGCACCTTGGCCACTGCCGCCGCGTCGACGTCGTCGTTGAAGTCGACGGTGCCGACGACCTGCGACCGCAGGCCGGGGTCGGTGACGAACGGCGTCGCGTAGCTCGTCGCCTCGGCCCAGGAGTACAGCCGCTGCGAGGAGTCGGCGGTGCGCGCGACGGCCCAGTCCAGGCCGCCGTTGCCGTTGAGCCAGTCGAGCTGCTCGGCCATCAGGACCAGGGTGCCGATCGCCGGGGTGTTGTAGGTCTGGTTCTTCAGGCTGTTGTCGATCGCGATCGGCAGCGACAGGAAGTCGGGCACCCAGCGTCCGGATGCGGCGATCGCCTCGACACGGGCGAGCGCGGCGGGGCTCATGACTGCCAGCCACAGTCCGCCGTCGGAGGCGAAGTTCTTCTGCGGCGCGAAGTAGTAGGCGTCGGTGTCGGCGATGTCGACGGGCAGGCCGCCTGCGGCCGAGGTGGCGTCGATGACGACCAGGGCGTCGCCCTCGGGCCGCTGCACGGGCAGCGCGACGCCCGTCGAGGTCTCGTTGTGCGCCCAGGCGACGACGTCGACCGACGGATCCGACTGTGGTTGGGGGGCGCTGCCGGCGTCGGCCTTGATCACGATGGGGTCGCCGACGAACGGGTTGGCGGCCACGGCGGAGGCGAACTTCGAGCTGAACTCGCCGTAGGTGAGGTGCAGCGAGCGCTTGTCGACGAGGCCGAAGGCGGCCGCGTCCCAGAACGCCGTCGACCCGCCGTTGCCGAGGATGACCTCGTAGCCGTCGGGCACCGAGAACAGCTGCCGGACGCCGTCGCGGACCCGGCCGACGAGGTTCTTGACCGGGGCCTGGCGGTGCGACGTGCCGAAGAGGTCGCCGGCTGCGGCGAGCGCCTGCAGCTGCTCGGGCCGCACCTTGGACGGGCCGCATCCGAACCGTCCGTCAGCGGGTTTGAGGTCGGCGGGGATGGTCAGATCGGCGTCGGACATGCGGTCAAGCCTAGTTCCGGCGGGCAGGAGCGAAGCGACCCGGGGAGAGGGGCCGGCTGCTTGGGCGTCGAGCATGGGTCCTATGCACGCAAAACGGCCCGTGCGCGTGCGTAAGGCCCACACTCGGCGCTCGCGCCGTGTGAACTGAGTCACATGTGATGTGGATAACGCGGTGGCGCCACATCGCCTTGAACGCCCTGTTCAATTCCTGGGACCTCCGGTACCGTCTTAGACAAGCAGCACGCGAATGTAAATCGTTCCACGAGACATCGGAGGCTGATCATGGTCGTCAAGACCGCACCCAAGCCGGCACGCACCCGCCTCATCCGGCGGTGGCGCAAGAACATGGACGTCACCGACGACACCACGTACGTGAACAAGCTCGAGACGCTGTCCGCGGGCTCGGTGCGACGCAACTTCAACCCGTACGGCGACATCGACTGGGACTCGCCCGAGTTCGCGGTGATCCCCAACGACGAGCGCTGGATCCTCCCGGCCACCGACCCCTTCGGCAGGCACCCCTGGTACCAGGCGCAGTCCAAGGAACGGCAGATCGAGATCGGCATGTGGCGTCAGGCCAACGTGGCGAAGGTCGGCCTGCACTTCGAGTCGATCCTCATCCGCGGCCTGATGAACTACGCGTTCTGGGTGCCCAACGGCTCGCCCGAGTACCGCTACTGCCTCCACGAGTCGGTCGAGGAGTGCAACCACACCCTGATGTTCCAGGAGATGGTCAACCGCATCGGCATCGACGTGCCCGGCATGCCCCGCATGCTGAAGTGGCTGTCGCAGCTCATCCCGCTCGCCGCGGGCCCGCTGCCGATCGTGTTCTTCTTCGGCGTGCTCGCCGGCGAGGAGCCCATCGACCACATTCAGAAGAACGTCCTGCGCGAGGGCAAGGCGCTGCATCCCATCATGGAGCGCGTCATGGCCATCCACGTGGCAGAGGAAGCCCGGCACATCTCGTTCGCCCACGAGTACCTGCACAAGCGGGTGACGAGCACCGGTCGCTTCAAGCGCTTCGTGCTGTCGCTGCACGTGCCGATCATCATGCGCGTGCTGTGTCAGGCGATCGTCGTGCCGCCGAAGGCCTTCTGGGAGGAGTTCGACATCCCGAAGTCCGTGAAGAAGGAGATCTTCTTCGACCTTCCGCAGGGCCGCCAGTTCCTGCGCGACACGTTCGGCGACGTCCGGATGCTGTGCCACGACACCGGCCTGATGAACCCGTTGGCCAAGCTGATCTGGAAGCTCTGCAAGATCGACGGCCCGGCGAGCCGCTACCGCAGCGAGCCGCAACGCCAGCACGTCGTCGCCGTCGCGTAGGGGCCTGAAGATGCCCCACGTGATCACCCAATCGTGTTGCAGTGACGGGTCGTGCGTCTACGCGTGCCCGGTCAACTGCATCCACCCGTCGCCCGACGAGCCCGGGTTCGCGACCGCAGAGATGCTGTTCATCGACCCGGTGGCGTGCGTCGACTGCGGGGCGTGCGTGTCGGCGTGCCCGGTGGGAGCGATATTGCCCGACACGAAGCTGGAGCCCGAGCAGCTTCCCTTCGTCGAGTTGAACGCGGCGTTCTATCCCAAGCGGGAGGGCAAGCTGCCGCCGACGTCGAAGCTGGCGCCGGTGCTCGAGGCGCCCAGGGTGGAGCGTGGCGACGGGCCGCTGCGAGTGGCGATCGTGGGCTCGGGCCCCGCGGCGATGTACGCCGCCGACGAGCTGCTCACCCAGCAGGGCGTCGAGGTCAACGTGTTCGAGAAGTTGCCGACGCCCTACGGCCTGGTCCGCGCCGGGGTCGCCCCGGACCATCAGACGACCAAGCGTGTGACGCGGCTGTTCGACGGGACGACGCGGCTGCCGGGGTTCACGTTCTACCTCAACGTCGAGGTCGGCAACCACGTCAGTCACCGCGAGTTGCTCGAACACCATCACGCCGTGCTGTACGCGGTGGGCGCGCCCAACGACAAGCGGCGCGACGTCGAGGGCATGAACCTGCCGGGACCCGGGACGGCGACCGAGATGGTCGCGTGGATCAACGGGCCTCCCGAAATCGCCGATCTACCCGTCGAG
>JAQSXQ010000276.1 GCA_029256565.1 Mycobacterium sp. | reverse complement strand
TGGCTGATCCCGCGGCTGTGGCGGCAATGGTCGCCCGGCTACGACGCCACCGAGGACGTCGCCCTGGTCAAGGCCGCCATCGGGTCGCCGGACAACTGGCGCGCTGCGCTGGCCTACTACCGGCAGACCGTCCGCGCGAGCAAGCCACCCGCGAGTTATGCGGAGCTGCACCGGCATTGGCTATCGCAGCCTGTGCTACCGACGCTGTACCTGCACGGGACGGACGACGGCTGCGCGTCGGCGGACTACATCCGCTGGGTGACGCGTGCGCTGCCAGAGGGAAGTCAGACCGCATTGGTCGACGACGCCGGGCACTTCCTGCAGCTCGAACAGCCCGACGTGGTCGCCCGGCTGATCGTCGAGTTCGTCGGGCGCTAGCGCTTCTTGAGCGACGGATGGCTGCGCGCCAGGATCGGCAGCAGCAGCTTGCGGGGCAGCGCCTTGTACGCAGCAGCGCCGATGCGGTTGAACACGCCGGGCACGATGACGGTCCGGCCGGCGTCGAGACCGTCGATCGCGGTCCTGGCGACCTCGGCCGCGTCGACCCACATGGCCTTCGGTAGCGATGCCTCGGCGTCGGCGTCCGAAATGCCTGCCGCCGCACCGAAACCGGTCTTCACCGGTCCCGGGCACAGCGTGGCCGACGTGACGCCGGTGCCGTGCAGCTCCTGACCGAGTGCCTGGGTGTAGGACAGCACGAAGGCCTTGGCGGCACCGTAGGCCGCCTGCCCGGGCAGCGGGCCGAACGCACCGACCGAGGCCACGTTGAGCACCGCGCCGCGTCCCCTGGCCACCATGCCCGGGACGAACCTGCTGCACAGGTCGACCACCGCGCAGACGTCCACCTCGACGAGGTTCAGCTCGGCCGCGGGATCGGATTCGGCCACCGGACCCGACGTGCTGAGCCCGGCGTTGTTGACCAGGACGTCGACCACCCGCCGTGCCACCAGGATCACCGTGCGTCCGCGCCTGACGAAGTCGCGCGCCAGTTCGTCGCCGATGCCCGACGACGCGCCGGTCACTAGCACCGCGCCGCCGTCACTTGCCGCTGGAAGCATCGCTGCAGCCTAGCCTTGGTCCATGACCGCCCGGCCACTCGCGCCCGCCGATGCGCAGACGTTGTGGCTGGCGGAGAAGATCCCGAGCGACCAGGTCCTGATCTACGGGTTCGACGGGGTGCCCGGCGACCTGCCCGATGCGCTCGCGACCGTCGCCCGACGCGCGCGGGCTTGTGGCGACCTCGCGGTGCGGGTCGAGAACCGCAGTTGCGGAGGGTATCCCGTGTGGGTCGACACGGGCGTCGACGACCGGTTGGTCGTGCACGATCTTGCAGAACCGCACTGGGTGGGGTGTCTCGCCGCGGCCGTCGCGCTGAGCGAGGCGCCGCTGGACCCCTACGTCGCGCCGTGGCGGCTGCACGTGTTCCCCGGCGTCGACGGGATTCCCGGTTCGACCGGACCGGGCACCGTTGCCGCGTTCCACGTCGTCCATGCGCTCGGCGACGGCACCCGGCTGGCGGCGCTGGCGGCCACGCTGTTCGGGCGCCGGGCTCTGATACCCCAGGCCCGGCCACCCCGGGGCGGGCCCGCCGCACTGCCGTGGCGCGGTGTGCGCGCCGCCCTCGCGCACCGGGGGATGGTCCGCGACGAGCGGGCGGGCGTCGTGCCGCCGCCCGCCGGGCAGTACCCGCTGCGGCGGACCAACGAGTGGTCGGCGGGGGAGACCCTGTTGCGCACCGTCGTCCGCAGGCGCGACGAGTGGCGGGAGGGTCCGGTCACCGTCACCGCGCTGGCGGCGGTGTCCGAGGCGCTCGCCCGGCTGCTGCGCGACCACGGCGACGACCCCGTGCCGCTCGGCGCCGAGGTACCGATGGCCCACCGCGGGCCGCGGCTGGCCGACAACCACTACGGCAACGTCGCGGTCGACCTGCATCCGGACGTGCCGCTCGAGTCCCGCGCCGCCCGCATCGCCGCCGACCTCGATGCCCGCAGGCGCCGTGCGGAGCACCCGGCGAACCAGGCGGGTGATCTGGCCTTCGCGGCGATGCCCGCACCGCTGTTGCGCTGGGGGGTCGGGAAGTTCGACCCGGACGCGCGGTCGTCGAGCGTCACCGGCAACACCGTGGTGACCAGCGTCAACCGCGGTGCCGCGGACCTCGCATTCGGCGGTGCACCCGTCGTCGTCACCTCGGACGTACCGGCGCTGTCGCCGATGATGGGGCTCGTTCATGGCGTGCACGGCATCGGCGACGCGATCGCGGTGAGCGTGCACGCGAGCGCGTCCGTGATCGGCGGTGAGGCGGGTCTGGACGGCTACGTCGAGCGGCTGGCCGCGGCACTCGGACCGTTGGGGGCTTGACCGCCCGCGTAACAGATGCCCTAGATTCTGTTACGTGGAAGCCTACGATTTCGCCCTTCTGGTGCTGCGCGTCGTGCTCGGTCTCACGATGGCCGCGCACGGTTACAACAAGTTCTTCGGAGGCGGACGGATCCCCGGCACCGCCGGATGGTTCGACAGCATCGGCATGAAGCCCGGCATGTTCCACGCCCGGGTGGCGGCCACCACCGAGGTCGCCGCGGGCCTCGGCCTGGCCGTCGGCCTGCTGACGCCGGTCCCCGCCGCGGGCTTCGTGGCGCTGATGCTCGTCGCGGCGTGGACGGTGCACCGCAGCAACGGCTTCTTCATCGTCAAGGAGGGCTGGGAGTACAACCTCATCCTGGCCGTCGCGGCGGTGGCGATCGCGGGCCTCGGCGCGGGCAAGCTCAGCCTGGACTACCTGCTGTTCCGCGACACCGGCCTGTGGGACTACGTGCAGGGTTGGGGTGGCCTGGCGATCGCGCTGGTGCTCGGGCTCGCCGGCGGCATCGGCCAGCTGGCGATCTTCTTCCGCCCGCCCGCGCCGAAGGACGCCTAGCCCGCGAGCAGACGCCAACTCGCACGCCAGGCACCCAATTCACGCGAGTTGGTGTCTGCTCGCGAGGAAAGTGGTTCTGCAAAACGAGAACACGTTCTAATCTGACCCGCATGGGTTTTCTCAAGCAGACCACCCCCGAAGTCGACTTCGAGCAATGGAGCAAGGGCACCCGCGCCGAGAAGATCGTGCCCATGGCCCGGCACTGGGCCGAGGTGGGCTTCGGCACCCCGGTCGTACTGCACCTGTTCTACGTCGTCAAGATCCTGCTCTACGTCCTGTTCGCCTGGTTGATCGTGCTGACGACCACCGGCGTCGACGGCTTCACCAACGTCGGGCAGTGGTACGACGAACCCATCGTGTTCCAGAAGGTCGTGCTGTACACGATGCTGTTCGAGGTCGTGGGGCTCGGCTGCGGGTTCGGCCCGCTGAACAACCGGTTCTCCCCGCCGATGGGATCGATCCTCTACTGGTTGCGGCCAGGCACCATCCGGCTGCCCCCGTGGCCCAACCGCATCCCGCTCACCCGCGGTGACGCCCGCACGCCGTTCGACGCGCTCGTCTACGGCGCGCTGCTGGTGGCGCTCCTCGTCGCGATCTTCTCCGACGGCACCGGTCCGATCCCCGAACTCGGGACCGAGGTCGGCGTCCTGCCGGTGTGGCAGACGGCGACCATCCTGGGCCTGCTCGCGGTGATCGGACTGCGCGACAAGGTGATCTTCCTGGCGGCCCGCGGTGAGGTCTACGCGTCGCTGGCGGTGTGCTTCCTGTTCAGCGGCCCGGACATGATCATCGCCGCGAAGCTGATCTGCCTGGTCATCTGGATCGGGGCGGCGACGTCCAAGCTCAACAAGCACTTCCCGTTCGTCATCTCCACGATGATGAGCAACAACCCCGTGTTCCGGCCGAAGTGGATCAAGCGGGCGTTCTTCGAGCACTTCCCCGACGACCTGCGCCCGGGCAGGCCGTCGCGGATCCTGGCGCACATCAGTACCGCGATCGAGATGCTGGTGCCGCTGGTGCTGTTCTTCAGCCACGGCGGATGGCCGACGGCGATCGCCGCATTCGTGATGCTGTGCTTCCACTTCGGCATCCTGTCGTCGATCCCGATGGGCGTGCCGCTGGAGTGGAACGTCTTCATGATGTTCAGCGTGCTGGCACTGTTCGTCGGCCACGCCGACATCGGTCTCGGCGATCTGCAGAGCCCGTGGCCCATCGTGCTGTTCGCCGTCGTCGCGGGAACCGTGGTGCTGGGCAACCTGTTTCCGCGCAAGATCTCGTTCCTGCCGGGCATGCGCTACTACGCGGGCAACTGGGACACGTCGCTGTGGTGCCTCAAGCCCTCGGCGTCGGCGAAGATCGAGGAGCACGTCGTCTCCATCGCGAGCATGCCGCAGGCTCAGATGGAGAAGTTCTACGGCAGCCCGGAGACGGCGCAGATGTACCTCTACATGGGTTACGCGTTCCGCTCGTTCAACACCCACGGCCGCGCGATGTTCACCCTCGCCCACCGGGCGATGGCCGGCCACGACGAGGACGACTACGTGCTGACCGACGGCGAGCGCATCGTGTCAACCGCGATCGGCTGGAACTTCGGCGACGGCCACATGAGCAACGAACAGCTCGTCGCGGCGCTCCAGCAGCGCTGTCACTTCGAACCCGGCGAGGTCCGCATCGTGATGCTCGACGCGCAGCCCATCCACCGGCAGCGCCAGGAGTACCGCCTCGTCGATGCCGCGACGGGCGAGTTCGAGCACGGCGTCGTCCAGGTCGCCGACATGGTGACCCGGCAGCCGTGGGACGACACCGTGCCGGTTCAGGTCACCTGGTCGAAGTCGGTCACCGCTTGAGAAGTCACTGCTTGAGACGTGTCACTGCATGACGTCGCGGACCTTGATGGTCTCGAATCCCTCGAGCAGCAGCTCGCGTGCGGTGTCGAGGTGCCTGCGCCAGTGCGCCTCCGCAGCGGCACCGTCGCCGGCCCGCAGCAGCGTGAGCAGACGGCGGTAGGACCGCAGGAGCTTGTCGTACTCCGCCTTGGACACCTCGCGGTGCTCCTTGATGGCGAAGGCGGTGTGCCGCACGGTGATCTCCTGCAGCATCCCCGCGATGATGGTCAGGGTCGAGTTGCCCGACATCTCGACCATGCGGAGGTGGAAGTCGCCGGTGGCCTCGGCCAGCCGGCCCGACTGCCAGCCCGCCGGGATGTGCTCGGCGAGCATCGACTCCAGTTCTTCGAGCGCCTCCGGGGTGGCGTTCTCGGCGAGCAGCCGGGCCGCCATCGGCTCGATGCCCGACCGGGCGACCAGGACGTCGGCGATGGTGGCACCCGACAGTTCGAGGAGCAGGCCCGCGGGGCGCGCGACGATCTCTGGGCCGGGCACCCTTACGCGGGCGCCGGTGCGCGAACCGCG
>JAQSXQ010000275.1 GCA_029256565.1 Mycobacterium sp. | reverse complement strand
GAAGGAGAAGATCGACTCGCTGCTCACCGAGACGTCCCTGGCCGTCGGCGGTCTCGGACCGTCACTGCAGCGCCTGGTCGACTCGACGAACAACATCGCGCAGGGGTTGAAGGACAACCTGCCCGAGGTCAACGACATCATCGACAACTCGGCCCCGATCCTGGAGAGCCAGGTGCAGTCGGGTGATGCGATCGCGCAGTGGACGAGCAACCTCAACGTCATCGCAGCACAGGCGGCCCAGCAGGACCAGGCGTTGCGCTCGGGCCTGCAGCAGGCCGCGCCGACCGCCGATCAGGTGAGTGCGTTCTTCACCGACGTGAAGGACTCGCTGCCGCAGACGCTGGCCAACCTCGCCGTCGTCATCGATCTGCTGAAGAAGCAGAACAAGGGCGTCGAGCAGCTTCTGGTGGCGTTCCCCCAGGCGGGTGCCGTCGGACAGATGGGCACGATCTTCGAGGGCCAGGCACTGCTGCCGCTGGCGCTGTCGATCAACCAGCCGCCACCGTGCTACACGGGCTTCCTGCCTGCGGCCGAGTGGCGGTCACCGGCCGACACGAGGACGGTGCCGATCCCGGACAACGTGTACTGCAAGGTCCCGAAGGACATGCAGGGCAACGTCGTTCGTGGTGCCCGCAACTACCCGTGCCAGGAGGTTCCCGGCAAGCGGGCCGCGACCCCCACCGAGTGCCGCAGCAACGAGCCGTACATCCCGGCGGGCACCAACCCGTGGTACGGGGATCCGAACCAGATCCTCACCTGCCCGGCGCCCGCCGCGCGGTGTGATCAGCCGGTGAAGCCGGGGTACGTGATCCCGGCGCCGACGGTCAACAACGGGACCAACCCGCTGCCCGCCAACCAGTTGCCTCCGCCGCAGTCGCAGACTCCGACGAGTGACCCGCTTACGGCCCCTGGCCAGGGCAGCGTCACCTGCAGCGGTCAGCAGCCCAACCCGTGCATCTACACTCCGGCATCAGGTCCGACCGCGGTCTACAACCCGTCCAGCGGTGAGGTCACCGGACCCGACGGTGTCAGGTACTCCGTCGACAACTCGAGCAACCCAGGAGACAACGGATGGAAGGAGATGCTGGCACCAGCCGGCTGAACCCCACCGATGAGCAGGACAGCCTTGACCAGCCGTTGACGGATCTCACCGACACCTCGTCCGATCGCGACGATCCGCCGGTCGAGGAGTATCGCGAGTCCGACGTCACCCCGCGCCGAGCCGAGAAGCTCGGGCGTGGGTGGGTCGCCTCCATCGCCGCTGCGTTGCTGTTGGCAGCCGCAGGCGTCGGCGTCGGCGGCTACCTGGCGCTCAAGTCGCACGATCAGAGCGAGGCGTTGGCGCGCGCGGAGAACGAGGCCGTCGCCGCCGCGAAGGATTGCGTCGCGGCGACCCAGGCGCCCGACACCGCCATCATGAGCGCCAGCCAGGCGAAGATCATCAACTGTTCGACCGGTGACTTCGGCGCGCAGGCCGCTCTCTACAGCGGTGTGCTCGCCGACGCCTACCAGGCTGCGAACGTCAAGGTGCAGGTCACCGAGATGCGGACCGCCGTCGAGGGCCACAACGACGACGGCACGGTCGACGTGATGGTCGCGATGCGCATAAAGGTCAGCAACCTGGAGGTCGCGGACCAGGAGCAGGGCTACCGCCTGCGCGCTCAGATGGCTCCGGAGGACGGCACCTACAAGATCTCCAAGCTGGAGCAGGTCACGTCGTGACTGCGGTACTCGAGACCCCACCGAACGCGAACCCCGAGGCCACCGTTCGGTACCCGAGCTGGGCAGCGCGCGCCGGTGCGCTGGCGATCGACGTGCTGCCCGCGGTCGCCGTCATCGCGACCATGGCGCTGCTGGCGATCACGACGCCACAGTGGGGACCGCTGTGGTGGGTGTTCACCGTCACGGCCGTACTCGCGTTCCTCGCGATGGTCGTCAACCGCTGGGTGCTGCCTCCGCTGACCGGGTGGACCCTTGGCCGCGCCGTCTTCGGAATCCGGATCGTCACGGGCGGTGACGTCCCAGCGGGCACGGCTCGCCTGGTGCTGCGGGACGTCGCGCATGTGCTGGACACGATCAGCCTGTTCATCGGCTGGCTGTGGCCCCTGTGGGACGCCAAGAAGCGGACCTTCGCGGACCTGCTGCTGCGCACCGAGGCCCGATTGGTGGAAGCTTCCGACGCAGGCGTCCGTCGACGTGCCGGGGTGGTGTGCCTGGTGGCGGCGCTGCTCTGCGTCGCGGGCGGTGGGCTCGGGTACCAGTTCGAGTACCGGCAGCAGCGCGCCGTGGAGTCCGCGCGCGACCAGATCGCGGAGCAGGGCCCCCGTATCGTCGAGCAGATGCTGAGCTACGGCGCCGCGACCATGAAGGAGGACTTCGCCCGGTCGCAGGCACTGACGACCGACGCCTACCGTCCGCAGCTCGTCGCCCAGCAGCAGGTGGTCGAGAAGGGCCAAGCCACCAGCAACGAGTACTGGGCGACCAACAGCGCGGTGCTGTCCGCGTCGCAGAACCAGGGCGCGCTGCTCGTCGCACTGCAGGGGCAGCGCGGCACCGATCCCAAGGCGCTCAAGTTCATCTCGGCGACGGTGCGGGTCGACTTCGACAAGCTCGACGGCCAGTGGCGCGTCTCCAACCTCACCGTCCTGAAGAAGCCCGGCATGGACGAGGCCGGCGGATGAGCCCGCGCCGCAAAGTCGATGCCGCCGAACGAGATTACTTCTCGGCGCCCGTCGCGACGCCGAAGGCTCCGGTGCGGTGGGGACTCCCGCTGACCGCCATGCTGTCGGCCCTGCTCGCAATTCTCGCCATCGCCGGAAGCATCTACATGGTGGTGGGCCACGAGAGTGGCCGTCGCACCGAGCTGCGCGACGCTGCCGCATTGGACTACGTGCGCGGCTTCATGGTGCGGTACACCTCGCTGGACCCGTTCAATGCGAACAAGTACGCCGAGGACATCGCCGCGCAGGCCACCGGCGAATTCGCGACGTCGTTCAAGCAGCGCGCGAACGAGATCGTCATCCAGGTGGCACGGGCGGAGCCCACCAGCGGCATCGTTCTCGAAGCCGGCGTGCAACGGTGGAACGAGAATGGCAGTGCCGACGTACTGGTTGCAGCCAACGTGACCACACCGGGCCGCGACGGACGGCCCACCGTCGAGAGCGCGAGCCGCTGGGTCGCCACGACAATCGAGGAGGGAGAGCAGTGGAAGATCAGCAAGCTGGTCCAGGTGATCTGACCGCAGGCGCCGTTCCTCAGGGAAAGTCCGCGCGTCGACACCGGCTGCCCCGGCAGAAGCCGACGTCCACCGAGCCGGTCACGGAGACTTCTGACGAGAGTCCTTCGGAGACACGCGCATCCGAGCAGATCGAGGACACCGGCACGGACGAGGCGCCGCCAGAGGTGGTTGACACCGTCGATGCCGTCTCGGATGACGCTGCCGAGGACGCTCCTGCCGAAGAGACGGCCGAGCCTCCCGTAGTCACCGACGCCGGTGTCAGCGCGCCCCAGAAGCGCCGATTCCCTTGGCGCCGAACGAAGTCCGTTACACCGGTTGCTGCAGCGCCGGCTGCCGCGGAACCGGCTGCCGCGGAGCCGGTTGCCGTGGAGCCGGAGGCCGAACCGGCCGAACCCACCGTCACCGACGGCGTCGACGAACCCGCCGCGGAGACGGCGACCGAGGACTCGACGGTCGAAGAGTCGGCTCTCGGTGACGACACCGAGCCCGAGCCGGAACCCGTTCTCGTACCGCACCGCAAGGCAGGGAAGAAGCTCAAGATCGCTGCGGTCGCGGCAGGCGTCCTGTTCATCGGAGCCGCCGCCTTCGCAGGCGCGACGCTGCAGCCCTTCCTCGCCGACCGTGCCGAAGCGCACGTCAAGTTCGAGGTCGCCCAGATCTCCGCGGACGCCATCACGACGCTGTGGACCTACACGCCCGAGGACATGGACGCGCTTCCGGATCGCGCGGAGAAGTTCCTCGGCGGGGACTTCGCCAGCGACTACCGCCGGTACATCGACTCGATCGTCGAGCCGAACAAGCAGGCGCAGATCAGCAACAACACGCAGGTGATGGGTACGGCCGTGGAGTCGCTGACGCCCACCGCGGCAACGGCACTGGTCTTCACGAACTCCGTGGCCACCAGCCCGGTGACCAAGGGCATCCCGTCGCTGCGCTACCTGTCCTACCGGCTCGACCTCGAGAACCGCGACAACGCGTGGCTGATCACCAGGATGACGGCGGTCACCTCGCTGGACCTGACCCCACGCCTCTAGCAGGGCCATGGCCGTCGAATCGCCTGTCTCGCAACGAGCGACGGTCACCGCGCTGCTCCTGCTGACGTTCGCCACGGGCCTCGTGGACGCCGTCAGCGTGCTGGTACTCGGCCACGTCTTCGTGGC
>JAQSXQ010000274.1 GCA_029256565.1 Mycobacterium sp. | reverse complement strand
GTGGTGAACTGCAGCCGGCCCGCCTCGAGGTTCTCCCGCAGCATCTTGCGCAGCCCGGGTTCGTAGAACGGGATGTCGCCGGACGCGAGCTTCGCGATCTTGCCGGGATCGACGTCGACGCCGATCACCTCGTGACCGAGTTCGGCCATGCCGGCGGCGTGCGTCGCGCCGAGGTAGCCCGTGCCGAACACTGTGCATCGCATGCACCTTGGATATGCCAGCGCCGTGAGCTAGTCGCTACGCGACACTGATCGGCAGACCAACGTTCGGTGACGAATGGACGCGGATTCCCCGGTGCAGCGGCCTACGAGCAGAAGATCAGGAAGCAGTTCGCCCCGGGCGCCTGCGATCCGCCGGAGCCCTCCGACGAGCCGCGGCCCGAACCGTTGCCGTTGCCATTCCGGTTGTCGTTGCCGTTGCCGTTGTCCTGTGACGGCCAGTCGTACTCCGGCTCGTCGCGCGACGGTCGCTGCGGCTGCCAGGGCGGCTGCCACACCGGCGGCTCGGGATCCTGGGTCTGCTGCGGCGGCTGCCACGGAGGCTGCCACGGCGGGCGCTGCGGCTGATAGTCGTCGTAGTCGCGCGGCGGACGCTGCGGCCACTGCTGCTGCCACGGCGGCTGCCAGATCGGGCGCTGCTGCACGGGCGGCTGCCACACCGGCGGCTGCCAGACGGGCGGCACCGCGACCGGCGGAACCACCGGCGCGACGACGGGCGGCGCGGGCGGGGGTGCTGCGGGTGCCGGCGGCGGCGCGGCAGGCGCGGGTGCCGGGGCCTGCGGGGGTTCGACGAACACCGTGCGCGGGGGCGCTGCCGGTGCCTGCTGCACCACGGGGACCGGCGCCTTGATCGTCTCGGCAGGCGGCGGTGCGGGCGCGGCCGGCTTGGCTGCCTCGGGCACGGGGGGCGCGGCGGGCGGCACGACGCTCGGGATGATCGCGGCCTGCCCCGGGCTGGGCCGCTGATCGGCGGTCGGCCTGATGCTGACGGCCAGCGAGATCACCAGGGCGACGACGCCGAGCACGAAGATCGACGTCAGTGCACTGCCGACGAGCAGGAACGGCTTGCGGCCCTCCTCGACGCGCGGGTCGTCGACCTCGAGGTCGTCGTAGGCGGGATCGACGTCGGAGTAGGCCTGGTACGGGGCCGCGGCGGCGACGGGAACGACCCCGCCGACGGGCGCCATCTGCGTGCTGGCGTTCGCCAGTCCGACGGACTCGTTGCCTGCGGTGGCGCCGTCGGGGTCCAACGCGTAGGCCAGACCCGCGGTGGTGGCGTCGAAGGCGGGTGCGTTGGCGGCCGCGAGTGCGGCGCCGCGCGCGAGGGCCAGACCCGATTCCTCCGGCGCGTTGACCGGGATGGAGACGAGGTCGGCAAGGTGCGCCTTGACCGACGCGATGTCGACGCCGGCGCCCACGACGAACATGCCCTGGGGGGACGTGTCCTGGCGCTCCACGGCGGCGACCATGTCGGCCAGCACGGCGAGGGCGTCGGTGCTGTGCAGGCTGCGGCTGAGGACCTTGACGATCGAGCCGTCGTCACTGCGCACCACCGACAGCGTCGCGGTGTCGCGGTCGATGAACAGCAGCCCTGTGCTCTCGTACCCGACGGCGCGACCGGCGGCTTGCGCGAGCGCGCCCGCAGCGTGCAGCTCGGACACCAGCATCACGTCGGTGATGCCGCGCGCGGTCAGCCCGTCGCGCAGTGCGGCGGCCTCGGTGCGGTCACTCCAGGTGACGCCGATCGCCTTCAGTACATGGCCGCCCTCGGTCGCGCTCTCCTGGGTTCCGAGCACCGCGGAGACCAATTCATCGGTCACGTTCGCGGTTGCTGAGCCCTCGCCACCAGACACGTCGAACGTGTCGTGGTCGACGATGGCACCGTCGCCCTTTTCGCCTTCGACCAGCACCATGCGGACCGTCTTAGGTGTCAACGACACACCAAGTACGATGTCCACTGACTCCTCCAAAGTGTTTGCTACGCTACGTGAGTCGCCCTGACGACCCCTCACCGGCGAGCCGCCGACTAGATGTTTCATCGCCGCGACCAGCAGCGTCGTTACACACGACACCGTTAGCTGCGCACCCGTCGACGACCCGCATTTCAGGCTACTCGGATGAAGCGCTCGGCGGCACCTCAGTTCTCGTCGGCGGCTTCCCGCCGGGGCGCGCCCAGGTCACCCAGCGTGCCGGGTCGGCGCGACGGCAGGTGGCCGTGGACGCCCTCGGCGTAGGCCGTCTCCGCGTGCTGGGTGAAGTCGACGCCGGTGGTCTCGTCGTCGGCGCTGACCCGGAAGCCGATGAGACGGTCGATGAGCTTCGCGAGGCCGTAGGAGACGGCGAACGCGTACGCCGCGACCACCACGGCTCCCAGCGCCTGCTTGCCGAGTTGGGTGACCCCGCCGCCGTAGAGCAGCCCCTCGGGTCCGCCGGTCATCACCGACGTGGCGAGGAAGCCGATCAGCAGCACGCCGACGACGCCACCGACGAAGTGCACGCCGACGACGTCGAGCGAGTCGTCGTAGCCGAACCGGAACTTCAGCCCGATCGCGAAGGAGCAGACGATGCCCGCGAGGAGGCCGACGACGACGGCGCCGAGGGTGTTGACCGTTCCGCAGGACGGGGTGATCGCGACCAGCCCGGCCACTACGCCGGACGCGGCGCCGAACGTCGTCGGCCGCCCGTCGCGGACCTGCTCGACGCCCAGCCAGCCCAACATGCCGAGGCACCCGGCGACGAGAGTGTTGAGGAAGATGGCCGACGCGGTGCCGTTGGCGGCGAGCGCCGAGCCCGCGTTGAAGCCGAACCAGCCGAACCACAGCAACCCGACGCCCAGCAGCACGAACGGCAGGTTGTGCGGTCGCATGGCGTCCTTCTTGAACCCGATGCGCGGCCCGAGGACCAGGGCGAGCGCCAGAGCCGATGCGCCGGAGACTATTTCGACGACCAGCCCGCCCGCGTAGTCGAGTGCGCCCAGCTTGAACAGCCACCCACCCGGCGACCAGACCCAGTGCGCGACGACGGCGTAGACGGCGATCGTCCAGATCGGGACGAACAGCACCCACGCGGCGAACTTGGCGCGGTCGGCGATCGCACCGGAGATGAGTGCCGCGGTGATGATCGCGAACGTGAGCTGGAACGTCGCGAAGAGCAGTTCGGGCACGCTGCCGTGCAGGTCGTCGGGGGCGATCCCCGACAAGCCCATGTGCTCGAGCGTGCCGATCAGTCCGCCGGCTCCGTCGCCGGTGAAGGCCAGGGTGTAGCCGAACAGCAGCCACGCGACCGTCACCAGCGGGATCGAGATGAAGCTCATCATGATCATGTTGAGCACGCCGGTGGTGCGCACCATGCCGCCGTAGAAGATCGCCAGGCCGGGCGTCATCAGCAGGACCATGGCGGTGGCGACCAGCAACCATGCGGTCGCGGCGGGATCGAGTTCTTGCATTCGGCGATTAAACACGCCGAGCGTGGGGGCTACGTACGCAAAAGGGCCGATTGGCGTGCACGAGGCCCACGCTCGGCGCGCGGGTTCAGTGCTTGATGAAGTTCTGGTAGGACTTCGACGGCGTCGGGCCGCGCTGGCCCTGGTACTTCGACCCGACCTTCGAGCTGCCGTAGGGATGCTCGGCGGGGCTGGACAGGCGCAGCAGGCACAGCTGGCCGATCTTCATGCCCGGCCACAGCGTGATCGGCAGGTTGGCGACGTTCGACAGCTCGAGGGTGATGTGGCCGCTGAACCCGGGGTCGATGAACCCGGCCGTGGAGTGCGTGAGCAGGCCGAGGCGCCCCAGCGACGACTTGCCCTCGAGGCGGCCGGCGAGGTCGTCGGGCAGCGTGCACCGTTCGAGCGTCGACCCGAGGACGAACTCGCCAGGGTGCAGCACGAACGGCTCCTCCTCCTTCGGCTCGACGAGCGTGGTGAGGTCGTCCTGGCGCAGCGCGGGGTCGATGTGGGTGTAGCGCGTGTTGTTGAAGACGCGGAACAGGTTGTCCAACCGGACGTCGACGCTGGAGGGCTGGATCATGCCGTCGTCGAATGGGTCGAGACCCAACCGGCCGGCGGTGATCTCGGCGCGGATGTCGCGATCGGAGAGCAGCACGCGACGAAGCCTAACCGGGTCGATGCGACCCGTGACCGTCAAGCAGGCTGGGTCGACGCGCGTTCGAGGTCGAGGAGTTGCTCACCGCGCCGTTCCTCGTCGTAGGCGGCGCGTCCGCCGCGCAGACCGAAGAGCCGCTTCGACACGAGTAGGTAGACGACGGCGGCGACGTTGATCGCGAACGTCAGGACGCGCGTGACCGTGACGCCGTTGGACAGGTCGTAGATCTCGAGCGGCAGGAACACCGACGTGGCGACGACGGCGAAGTACTCGCCCCACCGCTTCAGCAGCCACAGTCCGACGGC
>JAQSXQ010000273.1 GCA_029256565.1 Mycobacterium sp. | reverse complement strand
GTGGTCGCCGAGCCGAAAGACGTTGCCGTGCCACACGTGGGCCACGGTGTAGGTCAGATCGGAGTGGCCGAAGCCGGTGTCGAAGATGGAGATCTTCGCATCCTCGGCGGGCATGTACTCGCCCTCGATCCACGCCACGCCGCCGGCGAAGGGGCTCGAGGTGTCGAGTTCGTAATCGCTGTACTGGATCACCGAACCAGGCGGGGTGTCCTCACGGATGGCGCCTGGTTCCACGGCGACGAGGTTGCTGGTGCCGAGATTGCCGCTACTGAGATGTGTTGATGTCATGTTCTTCTTTCAGAGACGTTGTGGGTGGGAATGTTCAGGCGAGATGGGTCTTGGCGTAGTCGGGACCTGCGTCTCCACTAGCCAGACGCTTGCGAAGTCCGGTCGCCGCCCAGACGCCCGAGAGGACGACCAGGCCAAGGAAGACCCACTTGTTGCCGGCGAACTGAGGGAGCAGGATCAGCGCTGCACACACCAGGCTGAACACGACGAGGCCGACCACGTAGATCGGCATCCGAGCGCGGCCCAGATCGAACGTGCCCGGTTCGGCAGCGGGAATGGTGCCCCGTCGGTGGCCGATGATCAGCGCGATGGTCTGCAGGACGTAGGTGGCGAAGACGGCCAGTGCCGACAGACCGAGGATCAAGAAGAAGGCCTTCTCGCTGACGAGAGCCAAGAGCAGTAGGGCCGTCGAGAGCCCGAACAGTCCGAGAACGGCGTAGGTGGGCGTGCGGTTGCTCGGAGATACGTGCCGCCATACGTGGGAGAACGGCAGCATGTTGTCGCGCGCCATCGAGTAGGTCAGTCGCGTCGCGACGAGGATGTTGGCGAGGATGCACGCCATCACGTTGGTCAGTGCGACGGCGACGACGATCTTCGTGACGACCGGGCCCACCTGCTGGCTGATGATCTCCTCGATGGGGGCTGCACCGTTGGCCTCGACCGCCGCTGCATCCTTGATCGCCAGCACGTAGACGACGTACATCAAGAACTCGATCACGATCGAGGCGGTCAATGCGTAGAACATCGTCCGGGGAATGACGTGCCGCGCGTCCTTGGTCTCCTCGGCGACGTCGGCGCTTGCCTCCACGCCTATCAGCCCGAAGAACGGTCCGAGGGAGGCGGCCAGCCACGCGACGATGTAGGGAGTCGCGCCGTCGGAGGTCCCGCCCGTGAACAGCACCGAGAATGACTGGTGGTTCTCCGGTGCGGAGAAGGCGACGACCGCCACCAGGATCGTCGCGCCGATCGTGATCACCAACTCGAGGCTGACGCCGATGTTGTTGACCATCGTCGCGAACCGGACGCCGTACAGGTTGACGAGCATGCAGACGGCCATGACGCCGATGGCGACGAAGATCTGGACGGTCTGAGTCATGTCCCATCCGAACAAGCCGCCCAGGTAACCCGAGAGGATGAACCCGACCCCGGTCATGCCGCAGACCCAGCCCGCGAGGGCCATGACACCGGTGAACCACGCAAGCATCGAGCCGTGGATGCGGCTGGTCCACTGGTAGGCGTAGCCGGCCAGTGGGATCTTGGCGGTGAGGTCGGCGGCGATGAAGACCCAGATGAGGAACACCGCCGCGGCGAGCAGCAGGGTCCACACGAAGGGCGCGCCTGCGGTGAAGTAGCCGGCGCCGAAGCCGGTGAACACCGCCGTCGTGGCGCTGATGGTGGCGAAGGCGATGGCGAAGGACGCCACCTTGCCGACTGATCGGTCGAGCTTCTGCGTGTATCCGAACTCTGTGAGCCGCGAGTCTTCGTCGTCGTCGCGGGGTTGTGAATGAGTGGGTCTAGCTAAGGCATCGGTCATGGTCACTCCAGGTCAAGGCATTGGGACTACACCTAGAGACAGGTAAACGCCCCGCGTCGTCCACCGGAAGTTCATTGTTTTGATCTGCTCATAGGCCACGGTTATCAATCTGGCTCCCGGTGCTGCGCGTCGCCGAAGTTCCAGTGTGTTTGCACGTGCCTGACCAGGGCGTCTGCCTGTGGCGAGAGCGTGGCCGGCTTCCACGCCAATGCGGTGTAGCTCGGCGGGCGATCGGTTATCGGCACGTAAACGATGCCGGGACGGTCGTAGAAGCGGGCGACGGACGACGAGGTGAAGCTGATGCCGAGACCGCGCGCGATCGACGTCGTCTCCGCCTCGTACGTCGCCGCGATCGCTGCGATGGTGGGCGGCCGGTTGCCGCGAACGTCCATCGCCAGCCAGTAGTCCCGCCAGGGCCCAGCCGTCAGCGGCGCGCACACGATGGGATCGTCGAGCAGTTCGGCGATCTGAACCTCGGTGCGCTCGGCGAGTCTGTGGTCACGCGGCAGGCACGCCACCCAGGACTCGGAGTCCAGCATCAGCATGCGGTGTTCGGGCAGGTCGACCGGCGGCCGGATGATCGCCACCTCGGTCGTCCCGTCGCCCAGGCCCGCGGTCGGGTCGCCGAAGTCGTACTCGATCGGCTCGACCGTGACGTCCGGGTAGACCGCCTCGAAATGCCGGACCAGCCGGAACAGGAGATCCGCGCCGGTGCCGATCAGGTAGCCGAGTCGGAGGACCCCGTGTCGGGTGCCCGAGAGCGTGACGAGATTGTCGACGACGGCGTCCACACCGCCGAGGGCCTGCTGTACCTGCGGCAGCCACGCCGCGCCGAGATCGGTCAGGGCAACCTCGCGGGTGCTGCGGGTGAACAGGGTGACGCCGAACGCGTGCTCGAGCGCCTTGATCGCAGTCGACAGCGCGGGCTGGGTGATGAACAGCCGCTCGGCGGCGCGCCGGTAGTTCAGCTCCTCGCCGAGCACGGCGAAGTACCGCAGCTGACGAAGCGTGACAGCCGACTTGGGGTCGCTCGTCGTGCACCTCCTGCCGGCCGACGTTGGTCGAATTCTGCCTCAGCGCCGTGCTGGACGGGTGACAACGGCGGCTGGACCGACCGACCGCGTCAGGCGGCGTCGATGAACCGGCTGCGGACCTCGGGCGGCGGGATGGGGCAGGTGTCGTATTGGCCGCCGATCCGATAGCGAATTCCGGCGAAGCGGGCGTAGGCCCAGTCTCGGAGGCCGGGCGGAATCGCGCGAGCCGCCAGCGTCACCCGCCATGGGCCGCCGAGATACTCCGCAACCCGGAGCATGGCCGCCGACTGGACGTCGACGGTTTCGTCGCTTCCACCAGGATCGGTCACGTAGACAACGGAATCGACGTCGGCCAACTCCGGATGGCGGGCGATGACGCCGCGGGCGAAGTCACTGTCCAGCGCCGCGAATCGGAGCGTGCCGCGCCGGTCGAACCGGAGGATGGTGCGCACTCCGCGGTTGCATACCCCGCAGACGCCGTCGTACAGCAGAACTGGTGCGGTGGCGTCGGTGCTCACGTCGCACTCCTCTCTTCCGTCCTGATTCCATCGTCCCAGGGGGAGAGCGGCCTAGCCACGAGATGTGAGCATGGGCACCGGTGGTTCGCGTCACATGCCGGCGACGTCATCGCGACGCGTCGCCCACCCACCTGCCGAGTTCGGCCCTGGAGCGGATCCCGAGCTTGCGATACACCCGAGACATGTTGGCCTCCACGGTCTTCGGACTGATGAACAGTGCGGCGGCCATGTCTCGATTGGTCATGCCCGTGGCGGCCAGTTCGGCGACTCGCTGTTCGGATGGAGTCAGTGTGGCCGACCCGCGGGGACCGACGTTGGTCCGGGTCAACTGGGCTCGGGCGCGCTCCGCCCACACCACGGTGCCGAGCCGGTCGAACATGTCGAGCGCCTCTCGTATCGAGGCAGCTGCGGCGTCCTGACGCCGCCGTCGGCGCTGCAGCTGCCCGAGAAGGAGTTGAGTCCGCGCGCGTTCGAACGGCATCTCGAGCCGGTCGTGGTGTGCCATCGCCTCGTCCGCGTGCTCGAGGGCACTGTCGACCTCACCCCGCGCGCCCTGGAGCATGGCGCGACATCTGGCCCCCATGGCCAGCATCCAGGGGCGGTCGAGCCTACGGCCGTTGGTTTCGAGGAGCGCAATCCACGGTTCGGCGTCTGTCAGGCGGCCGAGTTGAATCATGGCCTCGATGGCGTCGGGAAGGAACCAGGCGTAGATGATCTCGGTGGTGGGGGGTGTGCCGGGAAAGCGGGACAGCAACGGCTGCAGTGTCTTCAACGCCGCGTCGTAGTTCTCGAGTGAGACGTCGAGAGCGCCGATTGCCATGACCGGCCAGAGCGCGAGATTCTTCGCCCCCGAGCGGACACCTGCGGCCAATGCCTCGTTGGCGTCGCGGCGTGCCGCCTCGACATCACCGGTGAGGGAGTCGAGAAGTGCCCGGGTGATGAGCGCGACGTACCGCGAGACGTCGCCGCTGAGCTGCGGGCCCCGAGCGGCTGCGTCCTCGGCTGCGCGCCTGGCCGCCTCGAAGTCCGAA
>JAQSXQ010000272.1 GCA_029256565.1 Mycobacterium sp. | reverse complement strand
GGACTGCATGATCAGCGTCGCGGAGGCGTCGACGTCGAGGTCGGGCGCGAAGACGCCCTCGGCGATGCCGCGGTCGATGATGTCGCCGATGAGCACCTTGACCGGGGCCAGCACCCTGGCGTACTCGGCGGGGACGGTCTCGGCCAGGTGGTCGTTGTAGAACGTCAGACCCCTGTTGATGCTGTCCTGGGTGGTGGACGACGCGGGAGCGCTGACCTTCTCGATCAGCACGAGCAGGGCCTCGGCGGCACCGAGGTCGTCGGTGTCGGCGCGCCAGCGCAGCGTGGACTCCGACATGATCTTCTCGATCAGGGCGAGCAGCAGCTCGTCCTTGCTCGAGAAGTGTTGATAGAACGACCGCAGCGACGTCTTCGACCGCTCGACGACTTCCAGGACGGTGAAGTCCGCCCTGCCGGTTTCGCCGAGGATCGACAACGCCGATCGCATGAACCGGGTGGCGCGCGATTCCTCGTCGACCGTCCCGGCATGGGCCGGCACGGCGCTCGCGCGCCTCGTCGGCTCACCGGGCTGGGTCGCTCCGCTCCGGGCCACGAGAACGACGTTACCGTTTCTCGCGAGTCTGTGGTGTGCTTGGCGGCGAGTTTCGGCAGCCCGAGACTCGACAGCGGAACATCCGACAGCGGAAGGGGCGTCATTCCATGACCACGCAGCCCGATCAATCGCAGTGGACGCTCGCGGGGCTCCTCGAGCTGTTCGACGTCGAGCCCGACGGCGACCGGTTCATCGGCCAGACCGGCCTCGCCGGGGCCGACGAACGTCAGGTCGTCGAGGGCACCCAGGTGCTCGCGCAGGCGATCGTCGCGGTTGCGAAGCGCTTCCCGGAGAAGTCCGTTCGGTCCGCGACCGCCGTGTTCGCGCGCGCCGTGCTCGTCGGACCACCGGTCGAGCTGACCGTCGACGTCGTCGCGGAGGGACGGACCACCGCCACCGCCGTGGTGTCCGCGACCCAGAACGGCAAGCGCTGCATCACGGCGACCGTCTTCACCGACGTCCCGTCCGCCGACGTCATCCGGCACCACCTGCCGCGGCCCGACGTCACCGCACCCGCCGACGCCAACCCCGGCGACATGCCGATGGTGGGCCGCGAGCTGCGGCTGGTCGACGTCGTCGACGTCAACAGCCCCGACGAGGTCGGACCGCCGGAGCTGCACGCCTGGCTGCACTACGACCCCGTGCCGGCGCGCGACGACCTCGCCAAGGCGCTCATCGCGTACTTCACTGGCCACCTTGGCATCTCGACGACGATGCGGGCGCACGAGGGCATCGGCACCGCCCAGGCGCACCTGACGGTGTCGACCGCGCCGATGACGATCGCGGTCAGCTTCCACGAGCCGTTCACGTGGTCGGACTGGATCCTCTACGGCCACGAGAGCACTCAGGTGGGCGCGGGGATGTCCTACATCCGCGGCACCGTGCACACCGAGGCGGGTGAACTCATCGCCTCCTTCGCCCAGGACGCGATGATCCGGCCACTGCGCACCACCGACACGTCGATCGACGCGTCCGCCCGGCTGTAGGCCACCGGTGAGCCTGGTCGCCGGCCACGGACCGCTCAGCTCTCGGCGCGCCGGCCGGCTGTCACCGCCGGTCGACGGGTCGATGGTGCTCGTCGAGCCGCATCCACGGCGAGTCCGGGCCGTGCGGGGCGACGACGTGGTGATCGACACCGAGCGGTGCCTGCTGGTGCATCGCGAAGGGCACCCGCTGAGCTACGCGTTCCCGGCGGAACTGGCCGGCGATCTCCCGGCGGCGCCGGTGCCTGAGGCGCCCGGTTACGTCACGGTGCCGTGGACGGCGGCGGACGCGTGGTTCGAGGAGGGTCGCCGTCTGGTCCACTACCCGCCGAACCCGTACCACCGCGTGGACTGCAGGCCGACGACGCGGCGGCTGCGCGTCACCGTCGGTGGCGAGACGCTGGTCGACACCGACGAGACGGTGATCGTGTTCGAAACCGCATTGGCGCCAAGGTTGTACGTGGATCCGGCGCACGTGCGCACCGATCTGCTGCGCGCGACCGACACGTCGAGCTACTGCAACTACAAGGGCGTCGCCACGTACTGGGCGGCGGTACTCGGCGAGACCGTCGTCCCGGACGTCGCATGGAGCTACGCCGAGCCGTTGCCGGAGACCGAGCCGATCCGGGGCTTCCTCAGCTTCGACGGCGCCGGGGTGTCGGTGTCGGCCGAACTGCCTGCCGCCGATCAGACCTTCAGATAGCCCTTCTCGGCCGGGATCTGGGCCGCGGTGACCAGCGACGACCCGTCGCCTGCGAGCCACACGACGATGTCGGAGACCAGATCCGGCGCAGCCAGCGAGTCGGTAGGCAGCGCGCCGGGGGAGAAGCTGTGGATGAACCTCTGGTGGTCGGCGAACATCTGATACATCGAGACGTCGTTGCCCATCGGGGTGTCGGTGCCGTAGGGATGCACCGAGTTGACGCGAATCCCGTACTCGCCCAACTCGACCGCCAGTGAGTTGGTCAGGCCGACGACGCCGAACTTCGACGCGCAGTAGTGGCCGCACCCCGGCACGGCCTTGATGCCCGCTGCCGAACTGATGGCGATGATCGAACCACCGTTGCCCGCGTCGATCATGGCGGGGACCGTCGCCTTCACGGTGTTCCACACGCCGGTGAGGTTGGTGTCGATGATCTCCTGCCACTGTTGCGCCGAGATCTCCCACAGGCGGCCCCAATTGAGTACGCCCGCGTTCGCGACGACCACGTCGAGGCGGCCGAACTGCTCGATCGCCTCGGCGACCACCCGCTGCTGCCCATCGAGGTCGCGCACGTCGATCTCCTTGGCCAGGATCTTGCGGCCCTCGCCCTCCACGAGGCTCGTCGTCTCGGCCAGGTCCTCGGGTGTCGCATGGGCGTAGCCGTTGTGCTCGGCGACCGGACCGCACGCGTCGATGGCGACGATGTCGGCACCTGCCCGCGCGAGTCGCACGCAGTGCGAACGGCCCTGGCCGCGGGCGGCGCCGGTCACGTACGCGACGCGTCCGGCCAGCGGGGTGTCGGAATCGGTCATGCGGGTTGCTCCTCGAGGTCGGCCGTGGCCGGTCGCGCGACTGCGGACCGGCGGGAGAACTGGTAGTCGCGCAGCGGGGAGCGTCGGGCGAAGCGTCGTGAGCCGGTGATCGTCTGGGGGCGGTGGTAGACGGTGTCGCTCTGGGAGTTGATGAAGTAGGTGTTGAGCCCCGGGTTGCAGTCGGTGAAGTAGAGGTGGGCGGTCCTGCCCCGCTTGGCCATCGTCGCGTTCCATCGGTTGAACGCGTCCTGCGACACCTCGACGACGTCGTCACCCCGCCGCTTGGTTTCATCGATGACCCGCACCGCGTGCGCGGCGATGGTCTCAACGAAGTCGGGCCAGGCGAACCCGACGAAACCGTTCGGTCCCACGATCTCCCACCGGTTGGGCAGCCGCGGGTGGGCGGTGCCCGCGTAACTCTGAAGCCCGTGCGCGCGGTAGTAGGTGGCGAGGTCGAAACCGTTGCTGCCCAGTATCGTTCCCTCGCGGTAAGTCTCGGGGTCGGTCCACAGCTCGTAGCCGGTGGCCAGCACCAGCAGGTCGGCGAGGTGCTCCCGGCCGTCACTGGTGCGGATCCCGTCGCGGGTGATCCGCTCGATGGGCGTGGTGACGAGCGTGGTGTTGGGGCGGTTGAGGGCGGGGAGGAACGCACTGGAGATGACGGGGCGCTTGGCCATGATCCCGTACTTCGGCACCAGCGCCCGGCGCGTGCGCCCGTCCCGCACGGTCGCGAGCAGCAGCAGCCGGTACAGGGCGCGGCAGTAGGCGTCGTACCACGGCATCGCGCGTCTCAGCAGCGTGTCCGGCAGTCGGGAGAACACGTGCACGATCGGTGCGATCATGGCCGCGTCCATCAGCATTCGCCCCGCCACGTTGATGGCGGGCACGACACCGGGCAGGCGCAGCACGCGCCGCATCGACGGTGGGATGTCGAAGTCGACCTTGGGAAGCACCCAGGCCGGCGTGCGCTGGTAGACCTCCAGGCTGCGGGCGACGGGCGAGAGCGCCGCCGAGATCTGGACGCCGCTCGAGCCGGTGCCGATCACGGCGATCCGCTTGTCGCGGGCGTCATAGGAGTCGTCCCACGCGTTGGGACGCAGGATCGTCCCGGCGAAGTCCTCGACGCCCGGAATGTCAACGGTCTCCTTGGCGTTGACGTACCCGCCGACGGAGCTGATGAGGAATCGCGCCGAGATGGTGCGGCCGTCGCGCGTACTCAGCAGCCATCGGCCTGCTCGATCGTCCCAGCGCTGCGCGGTGACTTCGGTGTGCGGTCGGAGCAGGGGGTAGAGGCCCAGCGCGGTCGCGGTGTCGCGCAGGTAGCGGTGGATCTCCGGGCCGGGGGCGAACAGGCGA
>JAQSXQ010000271.1 GCA_029256565.1 Mycobacterium sp. | reverse complement strand
CCGCGACCGCGACTCTGGCGGAGACCGCGACTCCGACGGCGCGTGGGTCCCGAGCGGACCCGGTGACGTGCCGACACCCGAGGCGTCGGCTCCCGAGCCCGCGGTACAGGCGCCGGCGGCGCGCGTCGCCGGACGCGCCTCGGTCGCCGAGGAGTCGCCAACGGTCTCGGCGGAGGAGGCCCCCTCAGTCGCGTCCGAGCCCACCGAGGAGACAGGCGGCGGTGGCGGCGGCGGCGGGGCCAATGAAGCGTTCGACGCGCCGGTCAGCCCGCGTGTCGTCGTCGGCAACGGACGCGTGCCCGGTGAGGGCAGCATCGACCGCGTCGAACCGCCCGTCGTGCAGGCGCCGGTCATTCCATCGAACGTCGAGCCACCAGCGCCCGTGGTGGCCCCCGCGGAGCCCCCCGCCGTGCTGCCGCTGCCCGCACCGGTCAGCCCGGTCGACCAGTCGTCCAAGGCGGCCCCGCCGTTGATGACGGCGCCACCGGCCACCGGCGGCATCGGCGCGATGTGGGGGTTGGCGGGCCTGCTCTTGGCTCCGCTCGCAGGGATCTGGCTGGGTTACCGTCAGGCGCGCGCCACCAAGGCCGCCGACCAACTGACGACGTCGCTGGCCGGCGGCTAGGGCCCCGGCCTACTTCCGCAGATCCTTGCGCAGGATCTTGCCGGAGGCGGACTTCGGGATGGCGTCGATGAACTCGACCTGGCGCACCTTCTTGTACGGGGCGACCTGGCCGGCCACGAACTCCATGACAGCGGCCGCGTCGAGGTCGTCCCGTTCGGAGTTCTGCTTGACGACGAAGGCCTTCGGGATCTCCTCACCGGAGTCGGCGTCGTGCACACCGATGACTGCGGCGTCGGCGATCGCGGGATGGCTCAGTAGGACGGCCTCGAGTTCCGCGGGCGGCACCTGATAGCCCTTGTACTTGATCAGTTCCTTGAGCCGGTCGACGATGTAGACGCATCCGGTGGAGTCCACGCGGGCCAGGTCGCCGGTGTGCAGGAAGCCGTCGTCGTCGATGGTCTCGCGGGTGGCCTTGTCGTTGTTCAGGTAGCCGGCCATGACGTTCGGCCCCTTGAACCACAGCTCGCCGGTGTCGCTGAGACCCGTTGCGGGCGGGTCGATCTCGTTGCCGGTCTCCGGATCGATGATCTTGCTGGTCGCGTTGGGCACCGTCCATCCGCACGAGCTGAGCGGGGCGACCGTTCCCACCATCTCCTGGCCGCCGTCGAACGGCGACACGTGGCTCACGGGGCTCAGCTCGCTCATGCCGTAGCCCTGCACGAGCGCGCACCCCAGTCGCTCCGCGACGGCGCGACCCAGATCCTCGTCGAGCGGCGCCGCACCGGACATGATGCCGCGCAGGCTCGACAGGTCGAACTCCTCGATCAGCGGATGCTTCGCCAGCGCCACGGCCACCGGCGGCGCGATGAACGCATACGTGCACTTGCGCTCGGCGATGTTGCGAAGGAACTCGGTCAGGTCGAAGCTCGGCATGATGACGAGCTGCGCCCGGGCGTGCATCGCGGCGTTCAACAGCACCGTCATGCCGTAGATGTGGAAGAACGGCAGCACCGCCAGGATGCGGTCCTCGGACTGCATGCCCTGCAGCGGCCGGATCTGCGCCACGTTGGCCGTGAGATTGCGGTGGGTGAGCATGACGCCCTTGGGATTTCCCGTGGTGCCCGAGCTGTACGGCAGCACCGCGAGGTGCTCGGCCGGGTCGAACGTCACCTCGGGCGCGGGCAGGGCAGGGCCCAGCAGGTCCGCCGCGTTGGGGTGCCCGTCGGCCTCGACGCCGGGCCCGTCCAACACCACCAGGGCAACGTCCTCGAGCCCGACCGCCGCAGCGGCCTCGGCGGCCTGGGGGAGCAGCACGGACACCGTGACCAGCATCTTGGCCTGCGAGTCGGTCAGCTGCTTGGCGATGTCCTTCGCGGTGAACAGCGCGTTGACCGTGGTCGCGGTGGCGCCCGAGCGAAGAATGCCGTGGAAGGCGATCGCGAATGCGGAGCTGTTGGGAGCCAACAGTGCGACGACGTCGCCGACGCCGATGCCGCGCTCTGCGAGCGCGCCTGCGAAGGCGTCGATCTTGGTGATCATGTCGCGGTAGCTGGTCTCGGTACCGGTCTTGGCGTCGAAGAGCGCGATGCGGTCGGCATCGGACTCGTCGAGATCACCGAACAGGTAGTCGTAGACACTCGTCGTCGGAACGTGGACCTGGGGGAAGGGGCTGTCGAAACTCATCTCGCGTCCGATCGAACCATGTCGCTCCGGTTGCCGGTCAACGTTGGTCGAGTTGCTCGATCAGCTTGCGCGATGCGACCAGACGAAACGACGTATCGACCAGCTCGGCGACCTCGGTCCAGTCGACCTCGGTCCCGGAGAAGTCCAAGCCCAGCCAACCGTAGGCACCCAGATAGGCGGGGTAGAACACCCGCGGATCGTCCTCGAGGGCGGCACGTTCGGAGTCGTCGACCTTGACCAGCACGCAGTTCGGCACGGTGCGCATCGGGCCCGATTCCTTGGTGCTGCCGCCGTAGATCGCGAACATCTTGGGGGCGCAGAACACCGGACGGCCGTGGGACACCTTCTCGAAGGCGTCGGGGAAGCCCAGGGCGATCGCCCGTAGCTCGGCCAGTCCTGGATCGTCCTCGCGGAACACGATCGGGTGCGGCACGTGATCATGCTATCCGATCGGCCAAGCCGATAACTTAGGCAAGCCTTACCAGGAGAAGTTCCAGTGCCGACCGCGTCGCCCGCAGTGACCCCGAGCCCGGCCGAGGTGTCGGCCGGCTCCGATAATCTGCCTGGGTGAACGCCGAGCCCGAAACGCCCGCCGATCCCGTCGCACCGGACGTCCGGCGCGCGTGGCAGGAACTGGCCGAGGAAGTGCGAGGCCATCAGTTCCGCTATTACGTCAAGGACGCGCCCGTCATCTCCGACGGCGAGTTCGACGCGCTGCTCGGCCGGCTCAACGCGATGGAGGAGGAACACCCCGAGCTGCGGGTGCCGGACTCGCCGACACAACTCGTCGGCGGTGCCGGCTTCGCCACCGAGTTCGCCCCTGCCGACCACCTCGAGCGGATGCTCAGCCTGGACAACGTCTTCAACTCCGACGAACTCAGCGCCTGGGCCGCGCGACTGACCAGCGAGGTGGGCGACGACCCGGAGTTCCTGTGCGAACTCAAGATCGACGGCGTCGCACTGGCGCTGGTGTACCGCGACGGCAAGCTCGAGCGGGCGGCCACCCGCGGCGACGGCCGCACCGGTGAGGACGTCACGCTCAACGCCCGCACCATCGACGACGTGCCCGAGCGGCTTACGCACAGCGACGATTACCCGGTGCCCACGGTGCTCGAGGTGCGCGGCGAGGTGTTCTTCCGTGTCGCCGACTTCGAGGACCTCAACGCGGGACTCGTCGCCGAGGGCAAGGCGCCCTTCGCCAACCCGCGCAACAGCGCGGCGGGATCGCTGCGGCAGAAGAACCCGGCCATCACCGCCCGCAGGCGGTTGCACATGATCTGTCACGGCCTCGGCCGCACCGAGGGGTTCACGCCCACCACGCTGCACGACGCATACCTCGCGCTGAAGGCGTGGGGCCTGCCGGTCTCGACGCACACCACCCGCGTCAAGGGCGTCGCCGCGGCCGCCGAGCAGGTGACCTACTGGGGCGAGCACCGCCACGACGTCGAGCACGAGATCGACGGCCTCGTCGTCAAGGTCGACGACGTGTCACTGCAACGCCGGCTCGGCGCCACGTCGCGGGCACCCCGGTGGGCGATCGCCTACAAGTACCCGCCCGAGGAGGCCACGACCAAGCTCCTCGACATCCGGGTGAACGTCGGGCGCACCGGGCGGGTCACCCCGTTCGCCTACATGGAACCGGTGAAGGTGGCCGGTTCGACGGTCGGGTTGGCGACGCTGCACAACGCGTCGGAGGTCAAGCGCAAGGGCGTACTCATCGGCGACACGGTCGTGATCCGCAAGGCCGGCGACGTGATTCCCGAGGTGCTCGGCCCGGTCGTCGACGCGCGCGACGGCTCCGAGCGTGAATTCGTGATGCCCACCGAGTGTCCGGAGTGCGGCACCACGCTGGCACCGGCCAAGGAGGGCGACGCCGACATCCGCTGCCCCAACGCCCGATCCTGCCCAGCGCAGTTGCGGGAGCGCGTGTTTCACGTCGCCGGCCGCGGCGCGTTCGACATCGAGGGACTGGGCTACGAAGCGGGCATCGCCCTGCTGCAGGCAGGCGCGATCACCGACGAGGGCGACCTGTTCACCCTCACCGAGGACGACCTGCTGCGCACGCAACTCTTCACCACCCAGAAGGGGGAGCTGTCGGCCAACGGCAAGCGGCTGCTGGCCAACCTGGGCAAGGCCAAGCAGCAGGCGCTGTGGCGCGTGCTGGTGG
>JAQSXQ010000270.1 GCA_029256565.1 Mycobacterium sp. | reverse complement strand
TGGCCGCCGCGATGAACATCCCCGGCGGGGCGATGGACAGCGTCGAACGGGTCGGCGGCACAATGACCGTGCAGCAGACCGACACGGTCGACGTGACCGCCTTGCGGCAACCGAAACCCCGCCAATACGCTCAGCCGGTCAAGTGAGGCCCGACGGCCTCGCCGGTGACACCGAGCGACGAGAACAAGGAGCGCCGTGAGCGAGACCCCGTCCGACCTGTCCTACACCTCCGACCACGAGTGGGTCCGGCTCACCGGGGACGACACCGTACGGGTGGGCATCACCGACTACGCGCAGTCCGCGCTGGGCGACGTGGTGTTCGTCGACCTCCCCGCGGTCGGCGACGAGGTCACGGCGGGCAACGAGTTCGGCAACGTCGAGTCGACCAAGTCGCAGTCGGAGCTCTACGCGCCCATCACCGCCAAAGTGGTTGCCGTGAACGAGGATCTGGCCGACTCCCCGGAACTGGTCAATTCCGACCCGTACGGCGGCGGTTGGCTCATCGACCTGCAGGTCGACCCTGACGCCCTCGAGGAGGCCATGTCGGCTTTGCTCGACGCCGACGGGTACCGTGCCACTCTCGACGAATGAGGAATTCCGGCGGTGGTGGACCCACCGGCATACGCCTCACGGTACGGTCGAGTACGTCCCATTACGGTCGCCCGCAGTACGGGGTGGCCAGGCAGACATCGCCACAGCAGCCAGTTAGGAGCAGCGCGTGACGGATAACAGCACCAGTTCGGGAGCCGACTCCAACGAGGAAATGACGGTCGAGACGACCTCGGTCTTCCGGGCCGACTTCCTCAACGAGTTGGACGCCCCGGCCTCGTCGGGCACCGAGGGTTCGGTCTCTGGGGTCGAGGGGTTGCCGACGGGCTCGGCGTTGCTGGTCGTCAAGCGCGGCCCGAATGCGGGATCGCGATTCCTGCTCGACCAGGCGACCACGTCGGCGGGCCGGCATCCTGACAGCGACATCTTCCTCGACGACGTGACGGTGAGCCGCAGGCACGCCGAGTTCCGTCTCGAGTCCGGCGAGTTCCAGGTCGTCGACGTCGGCAGCCTCAACGGCACCTACGTCAACCGCGAGCCCGTCGACTCGGCGGTGCTCTCCAACGGCGACGAGGTGCAGATCGGCAAGTTCCGGTTGGTCTTCCTGACCGGGCCCAAGAGCGACGACGGCAGCTCGAGCGGCTAGTGACCGCCCCCGACACCCCTGCGTTCGCCGGGATGTCGATCGGGGCGGTCCTCGACCTGCTGCGACCCGACTTCCCGGATGTGACCATCTCCAAGATCCGGTTCTTGGAGGCCGAAGGGTTGGTCACGCCGGAACGCACCCCGTCGGGGTATCGGCGCTTCACCGCCTATGACTGCGCACGGCTGCGGTTCGTGCTGACCGCTCAGCGCGATCACTATCTGCCGCTGAAGGTCATCAAGGCCCAGCTCGACGAGCAACCCGACGGCGAACTGCCCACGGTGGGTTCGGCTTACGCCGCGCCACGCCTGGTTCCCGTGTCGGACGCCGGCGCCGATGGGATGGGTGCCGACGTGGCGTCCGTCGCACGCACGCCGGCGCGGCTGAGCCGCGAGGATCTGCTCGCGCGGTCCGGCGTCGACGAGGCCCTGCTCGGGTCGCTCGTGAAGGCCGGCGTCATCAAGCCCGGTGCGGCGGGGTTCTTCGACGAGTACGCGGTGGTGACGGCGCAGTGCGCCAAGGCCCTCGCCGAGTACGGCGTGGAACCGCGGCACCTGCGCGCGTTCCGGTCCGCGGCCGACCGGCAGTCGGACCTGATCGCACAGATTGCGGGACCGGTGGACAAGGCCCGCCGGGAGGGTGCAAGAGACCGGGCGGACGATCTGGCGCGTGAGGTGGCTGCTCTGGCGATCACGTTGCACACCTCGCTGATCAAGTCCGCCGTGCGCGACGTTCTGGATCGCTGAGGACTAGACTCGGATCGACGATCTGAGGGTGCGGAGGGCAGGCACAGATGGGCGAGGTTCGCGTGGTCGGCATTCGGATCGAACAGCCGCAGAACCAACCGGTCCTGTTGCTGCGCGAGTCCAATGGCGACCGTTATCTACCGATCTGGATCGGTCAGACCGAGGCCACGGCCATCGCGCTGGAACAGCAGGGCGTGGAACCCGCGCGGCCGCTGACCCACGACCTGATCCGCGACCTGATCACCGCGCTGGGGCATTCGCTCAAGGAGGTGCGGATCGTCGACCTCCAGGAGGGGACGTTCTACGCCGACCTCGTCTTCGACCGCGACATCACGGTGTCGGCGCGGCCGTCGGACTCGGTGGCGATCGCCCTTCGCGTCGGCGTGCCGATCTACGTCGAGGAGGCGGTGCTGGCCGAGGCCGGCCTGCTGATCCCCGACGAGGACGACGAAGAGGGCACCGGCGCCGTCCGCGAGGACGAGGTGGAGAAGTTCAAGGAGTTCCTGGATTCGGTGTCACCCGACGACTTCAAGGCCACCTGACGCTCATTGGTCACGGATGCGTCTCATCTGGCCGACGAGCTTCGACACGCGGCGCATGTTTCCAGAATCCGCGTGCCGGGCAGCCATACTCGGATCAGACTTCAGTCATTCAAGGGCCCGGCCGGGAGCGTATGCTCGACACACTCGAGCTTGAGCAACCGTGCTGCGTCGGAGTTCCGGCTGCGGCGCACGAAGCGGGTTCGATTCGGCGAGAGGATGGGCAGTGGGCGACACGCCACGTCAAGGAGAGTTGGATTCGACTTCCGATGGCGCGCACACGCCGGCCCCACCGGCCGTGGTGAACGAACCCGTGCAGGGTCGCCTCTTCCCGGATGATTCGGTCCCCGACGAACTCGTCGGCTACCGCGGGCCCAGCGCATGCCAGATCGCGGGCATCACCTACCGCCAGCTGGACTACTGGGCACGGACGTCGCTGGTGGTGCCGTCGATCCGCAGCGCGGCAGGCTCGGGCAGCCAGCGCCTGTACTCGTTCAAGGACATCCTGGTCCTCAAGATCGTGAAGCGACTGCTCGACACCGGCATCTCGCTGCACAACATCCGCGTCGCGGTCGACCACCTGCGTCAGCGCGGTGTGCAGGACCTCGCCAACATCACGCTGTTCTCGGACGGCACCACCGTCTACGAGTGCACGTCGGCCGAAGAGGTCGTCGACCTCCTGCAGGGCGGCCAGGGCGTGTTCGGCATCGCCGTGTCGGGCGCCATGCGCGAGCTGACGGGTGCGATCGCGGACTTCCCCGGCGAGCGCGCCGACGGCGGCGAGTCGATCGCCGCACCCGAGGACGAACTGGCCTCGCGCCGCAAGAGCCGCGACCGCAAGATCGGCTGACCGACGCGGCTGCCGTTCGCGGCCGCCGCGAACGCGGCTGACCCGACCGTTCGGTAGACTCGACCTGCATCGTCCCCCTTGCGGGAGAGTTCCGTCGTCGCCAGCGACGGGCGCCGAAGGAGCAATACCTCTCCATCAACCTCTCAGGCACAAGGACCGCTTGGGGCCCCGATGCCTCTGGAAAGTGGTGTGCCGGCACGTCCGGCTCGCCCGCCCATGGGGAAAGGCGCCGCAACACCGAGGCAGAGACGCCTCAGACGCCGAATCTCTCAGGCGCCCGGTACGGGTCGACGACAGAGGGGGAGGACCGCGAGCGGTTCTGGGTAGCGTCCTGCGCCCCCGTGTCGAAATGAGGCCCACGTGTCCGGTAGCCATCCCCATCCCTCGAACGAGCATCACGTGCCCCGGTTCGCCGACCGTCACATCGGTCCCGACGCCGACGCCGTCGCGACCATGCTCGACGTCATCGGGGTCGCATCGCTCAGCGAACTCGCCGAGAAGGCACTGCCCGCAGGCATTCTCGATGCGCTGACCACCGAGGGCCTCGCACCTGGCCTCGACGACCTGCCCGCACCCGCGACCGAGGAGCAGGCGCTGGCCGAACTCCGCGAGCGCGCGGAGTCGAACACCGTCGCGGTGTCGATGATCGGGCAGGGCTACTTCGACACGCTGACCCCGGCCGTGCTGCGCCGCAACATCCTCGAGAACCCCGCCTGGTACACCGCGTACACGCCGTACCAGCCCGAGATCAGCCAGGGCCGGCTCGAGGCGCTGCTGAACTTCCAGACCATGGTCGAGGACCTGACCGGTCTAGAGGTCGCCAACGCCTCGATGCTCGACGAGGCCACCGCAGCCGCCGAGGCGATGACGCTGATGCAGCGCGCGGTGAAGCGTTCGGTCAACCGCCTCGCCGTCGACTCCGACGTCTACCCGCAGACCGCGGCCGTGATCGAGACGCGGGCGAAGCCGCTCGGCATCGAGGTCGTCACCGCCGATCTGCGCAACGGCCTGCCCGATGGCGACTTCTTCGGCGTGATCGTGCAGTCGCCCGGTGCCAGCGGATGCGTCACCGACTGGAGCGGGCTCATCGAGCAGGCCCA
>JAQSXQ010000269.1 GCA_029256565.1 Mycobacterium sp. | reverse complement strand
TGATGGCCGAGACGTTCGACAAGAACATGATCGACAAGGACGAGTACCCCGCGACCGCGGCCATCGAGCAGCGCTGCGTGTGCATGGTGGCCGACCTGTTCCACGCCGAGGATCTGCGCGACGACGACCCGTCGACGGCGATCGGCGTCTCGACCGTCGGGTCCAGCGAGGCCGTGATGCTGGCGGGCCTGGCGATGAGCTGGCGCTGGCGGGCGAAGGTCGGCGACGGGGAGAACGGCTGGCGCACCCGCCGTCCGAAGCTCGTGATGGGGTCCAACGTCCAGGTGGTCTGGGAGAAGTTCTGCCGCTACTTCGACGTCGAACCCGTGTACCTGCCGATGGCGGAGGGGCGCTACGTCATCACGGCGCAGCAGGTGCTCGACGTGGTCGACGAGGACACCATCGGCGTGGTGGCGATCCTCGGCACGACCTACACCGGTGAACTGGAGCCGATCGCCGAGATCTGCGCGGCCCTCGACGAGGTGGCATCTGGAGGCGGACCCGACGTCCCGGTCCACGTGGACGCCGCCAGCGGCGGGTTCGTCGTCCCGTTCCTGCACCCCGACGTGGTGTGGGACTTCCGGCTGCCGCGCGTGGTGTCGATCAACGTCAGCGGGCACAAGTACGGCCTGACCTACCCCGGCATCGGGTTCGTGGTGTGGCGCAGCGCCGAGTACCTGCCCGAGGAACTGGTGTTCCGGGTCAACTACCTCGGCGGCGACATGCCGACGTTCACGCTGAACTTCTCGAAGGGCGGCAACCAGGTCATCGGCCAGTACTACAACTTCCTCCGGCTGGGCCGCGCCGGCTACGCCAAGGTCATGCATTGCCTGTCGGACACCGCCCGCTGGCTCGGCGACCAGCTGCGCGACAGCGAGCACTTCGAGTTGATCTCCGACGGCTCCGCGATACCGGTGGTCAGCTTCCGGCTGGCGGGCGAGCGCGGGTACACCGAGTTCGACGTGTCGCACGCGCTGCGCGCCTACGGCTGGCAGGTGCCCGCGTACACCATGCCGGACGACGCCACCGACGTCACCGTGCTGCGCGTCGTGGTCCGCGAGGGGTTCTCCGCCGACCTGGCCAGGGCGCTGCGCGACGACACCATCACCGTGCTCAAGACACTCGACGAACTGAAGCCGAACGGCCACTTCGACGACGTTCAGCCCTTCGCGCACTAGGTCGTCGGCCCACTCGGACGTGGTCTGGGACAATCGGCGGTGATCATGCACATCACCGACCTCACCCCCAGCACGTCGCACGCGGCCACCGTGGTGGTGGACCTCGACGCGATCGCCCACAACGTGCGATTGCTGCGCGACCACGCCGGCTCGGCCGCGGTGATGGCGGTCGTGAAGGCCGACGGGTACGGGCACGGTGCTACCGCGGTCGCGGAGGCCGCACTCGCTGCGGGCGCCGCCGAGATCGGCGTCGCCACGCTCGACGAGGCGCTGGCGCTGCGCCGCGACGGCTTCACCGGTCCGGTGCTGGCATGGCTGCACGCGCCCGGCGCCGACTTCGGTCCCGCGGTGGCCGCCGACGTCCAGGTCGCCGTGTCCTCACCGCGTCAGCTCGCCGACCTGCTGACCGCCGTGGAACGCACCGGGCACAGCGCGACCGTGACGGTGAAGGTCGACACCGGCCTGAGTCGCAACGGCGCCAGCGGCGACGACTTCACCGAGATGCTGCCGACGCTCGCCAGGGCGAGCGCCGCCGGAGCCATCCGGCTGCGCGGAATCATGTCGCACCTGGCGTGCGGCGACGACCCGGACAGCCCGGTCAACGACCGTCAGGCGCAACGGTTCTCGCAGCTGCGGGCTCGGGCCAGTGCCTCGGGCGTCGACTTCGAGATCGCGCACCTGGCCAACTCGCCCGCCACGATGACGCGGCCCGATCTCGCCTTCGACCTGGTCCGCCCCGGTATCGCGGTGTACGGCCAGACCCCGATCCCGGCGCGCGGCGACATGGGTCTGATCCCCGCGATGACGCTCACGTGCCCGGTCGCCATGGTGCGGCCGATCCAGGCGGGCGACGGTGTCTCCTACGGGCACACGTGGATCGCCGACCGCGACACCACGGTGGCGCTCATCCCGCTCGGCTACGCCGACGGGGTGTTCCGGAACCTCAGCGGTCGCTTCGACGTGCAGATCAACGGCAAGCGCCGACCCAACGTGGGGCGGATCTGCATGGACCAGTTCGTCGTCGACCTGGGCCCGGGTCCGGTCGACGTCTCCGTCGGCGACACCGCCATCCTGTTCGGCTCCGGAGCGAACGGGGAACCGACCGCGCAGGACTGGGCGCAGACGCTGGGCACCATCAACTACGAGGTGGTGACCAGCCCGCGGGGCCGGGTCCGCCGCGTGTACACCGGCGGGACGAGCCGGTGAGCGAGGTGGCTCGGGCCGACCGGTGGCGTGGCAGGCGGCGCAACGCGAGCTGGCTGGCGGGTCTGGCCGGGCTGGCCGCCGTCGGCAGCCTCGCCGGGACCACGGTGGCGAAGTCGCTGACCCGGCGCGTCACCGCCGACGACCCACACCGCGACGAGGAC
This sequence comes from Mycobacterium sp., assembly GCA_029256565.1. GTDB lineage: Bacteria > Actinomycetota > Actinomycetes > Mycobacteriales > Mycobacteriaceae > Mycobacterium. The sequence goes on along the minus strand of JAQSXQ010000269.1, from coordinate 1,896 downwards.
TTCGAACTGCTCGACGCCGACCGCAGCTGCATCGTCACCACCTCGGACGGCGTGCCGCTGGCGGTCAGGGAGGTCGGCCCACAGGACGCACCGCTCACGGTCGTGTTCGCCCACGGGTTCTGTCTGCGCATGGGCGCGTTCTACTTTCAGCGCCTGCGGCTCACCGAGCAGTGGGGCCCGCAGGTGCGGATGGTGTTCTACGACCAGCGTGGCCACGGACAGTCGGGCAGCGCCTCGCCGGACACGTTCACGGTGCCCCGACTCGGCCAGGACCTCGAAGACGTGCTGACGGTGATGGCGCCGCGCGGACCGATCGTGTTGGTCGGCCACTCGATGGGCGGCATGACGGTGCTCTCGCACGCGCGGCAGTTCTCGAAGCACTACGGCACCCGCATCGTCGGCGCGGCGTTGATCTCGTCTGCGGCAGAGGGCATCTCGCGATCCCCGCTCGGAGAGATCCTGCGCAACCCTGCCTTGGAGGCTGCCCGGTTCGCCGTCCGCTACGCGCCGCAGGCCGTGCACCACACCCGGGGTGCCGCCCGCTCGATCATCGGGCCGGTGCTGCGTGCCGCCTCCTACGGCGACGAGAAGATCAGCCCGAGCGTCGTGGCGTTCTCCGAGCGGATGATGCACGACACGCCGATCGCCACGCTCGTCGGCTTCCTGCACGCACTCGAGGTGCACGACGAGACCGAGGGACTTCCCACGCTGGCGAAGATCCCCACGCTCGTCGTGTGCGGCGACCGCGACCTGCTGACCCCCCACGAATACGCCGAGGCGATGGCCGCGCGGCTGCCGAAGTGCGAGTTGGTGATCATCGGCGGCGCAGGGCATCTCGTCCAACTCGAGCAGCCGGAGATCGTCGACGACGCGCTGGTCCGCCTGGTGGAGCGCGCCACGCCATCGAAGCTCGTCGCCCTGACCCGGCGCCTGCGCGAACGGGTGCGCAACCGTGTCTGAATCCCATGGCAACACCGCGGGCGGCACCGCCGAGCTGGCGACCGCCGAGGACACCATGGCTCTCGGTGCGCGACTCGGAGCGGAGCTTCGGGCCGGCGACGTCGTGGTGCTGTCGGGCCCGCTGGGTGCGGGAAAGACGGTGCTGGCCAAGGGAATCGCCCACGCCATGAACGTCGACGGCGCGGTGACATCGCCGACGTTCGTGCTGGCCCGGCTGCACCGTGCCCGCGACGCAGGCCGACCCGCGCTGGTGCACGTCGACGTCTACCGGCTGCTGGAGGGCCACGACTCGGTGGACGCCGACCTGCTGGCCGAACTCGACTCCCTGGATCTCGACACCGATCTCGACGATGCCGTCGTGGTGGTCGAATGGGGTGAGGGACTGGCCGAGCGGTTGTCCGACCGGCACCTCGACATCCGCCTGGAACGCGGTGGAGAGACCGACGTGCGCACGGCGATCTGGCAGTGGAACGGCGCGGGCGAACCGGAGGACGGGCGATGAGCGGCCTCGTGCTGGCGATCGACACCGCCACGCCCGCCGTCACCGCGGGAGTGGTGCGCCGCGACGCGTCGGGAGTGAAGGTGCTCGGCGAACGGGTCACGCTGGACGCCCGCGCGCACGCCGAGCAATTGACCCCGAACGTGTTGGGCGCCATGGCCGATGCCGGCGTGGCGATGGCCGACCTCGACGCGGTGGTGGTGGGATGCGGCCCCGGGCCCTTCACCGGGCTACGCGTGGGGATGGCGACGGCTGCCGCGTACGCGCATGCGCTCGACGTGCCTGTCTACGGCGTGTGCAGCCTCGACGCGATCGGGATCGACACCCTCGGCGAGGCGCTGGTGGTCACCGATGCGCGGCGGCGAGAGGTGTACTGGGCGCGCTACCGCGACGGGGTACGGGTGGATGGGCCCGAGGTGTCCGCGCCCGCCGACGTG
>JAQSXQ010000268.1 GCA_029256565.1 Mycobacterium sp. | reverse complement strand
GCGAGCACGCCGCGCGGCTCGCGCCCCAGCTGCCGGGCGACCGCCTCGAGGTCGGCCGGCTCAACCACCGGGTACCGGGCCAGGCGGAGCGTCGGGCGGGGGCGGCGGCACACCAGGCACACCGGGACCACCAGGCACGCCAGGCGTCGGTGGCGGACCGTGCGGGGCGTCGGCGATGGTGTGCCACAGCGACGTGTACCAGGGCTGCCCACTGGGCACCGTCTCCGCGACCTCGCCCGGCGCCGCTTCGGGTCCGACGGGCGTGGGCAGCTGCACCTGGTACGGGATGTCGCCCGGCATCACGAAGCCGAGGCGTTCGCGGGCCTGCGCCGCGATGAACACCGGGTCGGCCAGCTTGATCTTCTGCTGTTCGAGATCGGCGATTTGCGAACGCAATTGGGCTTCAGCATCCTGGAGCTGCTTCATCTCGGCGCGTTGGGAGAAGTACGTCCGGACCGGGCCTGCGATCGTCAGCGTCAGCACGCACACCACCGCGGCCAGGATCGCCGCGCGGCGCGCCGCCGAACCCAACCGCTGCTCGGACTGCTGCTCGGCCGCCTCGGCGATCGACTGGCGAACCGGAACGACGACGGTCTCCTCGTCGTCGATCGACTCGTCCTCGACGTCCGGGGTGACGGCACGGGGCAGCGCGGGCCGTGGCTCCCGGCGCACCGGCGACGCGCCGCGGGGTCTGCCCTTGGCCGTCTCACCGGACTTGCCGCCCTTGCCCGGACGCGACGCCGGAGAGCGCCGCCTCGGGTCGGGCCGCTTTGCGTCGGGCATGGTGAAAAGCTACTTGCTCTCCAGCCCGAAGCGCGGGAAGGCCAGGTCACCGGCGTAGCGGGCCGAGTCACCGAGGATCTCCTCGATGCGCAGCAGCTGGTTGTACTTGGCGACGCGCTCGCTGCGAGCGGGCGCACCGGTCTTGATCTGCCCGCTGCCGACCGCGACCGCGAGGTCGGCGATCGTGGTGTCCTCGGTCTCGCCGGAACGGTGGCTCATCATCGTCTTGTAGCCGCTGCTGTGCGCCAGCGTGACGGCGTCGAGGGTCTCGGTGAGCGTGCCGATCTGGTTGACCTTCACCAGCAGGGCATTCGCGGCACCCTTCTCGATGCCCTCTTCCAGGCGCTCCGGGTTGGTCACGAACAGGTCGTCGCCGACGATCTGCACGCGGTCGCCGATGGCGGCGGTCAGCGCCACCCAGCCGTCCCAGTCGTCCTCCGACAGCGGGTCCTCGATCGAGACCAGCGGGTAGGCGTCGATCAGCTCGGCGTAGAACTCGATCATCTGGGTGTCGGTGCGGGTTTCCTTCTCGAAGGCGTAACCCGTTCCGTCGGTGTAGAACTCGGTGGCCGCGACGTCCAGGGCGAGCGCGACGTCGGTGCCCAGCTTCAGGCCGGTCGCCTCGATCGCCACGGCGATCAGGTCCAGTGCGGCCTTCGTGCCCGCGACGTCGGGCGCGAAGCCACCCTCGTCGCCGAGACCGGTCGCCAGCCCCTGCTTCTTCAGCACGGACTTCAGCGAGTGGTAGACCTCCGCGCCCCAGCGCAGCGACTCCTTGAACGTGGGCGCACCCATCGGGGCGACCATGAACTCCTGGACGTCGACGCCCGTGTCGGCATGCGCGCCGCCGTTGAGGATGTTCATCATCGGCACCGGCAGGATGTGCGCGTTGGGCCCGCCGAGGTAGCGGAACAGCGGCAGTCCGGCGGTCTCGGCGGCGGCCTTGGCGACGGCCAGCGAGACGCCGAGGATGGCGTTGGCGCCAAGGCGCGACTTGTCGGGAGTGCCGTCGAGGTCCAGCAGCGCCTGGTCGATCAGCCGCTGGTCGTCGGCGCTCTGGCCGATGATGGCCGGGGCGATCTCGTCGAGGACGGCGTTGACCGCCTTCTCGACGCCCTTGCCGCCGTAGCGGTCACCGCCGTCGCGGAGTTCCACGGCCTCGTGTTCGCCGGTGGAGGCACCCGAGGGCACCGCGGCGCGGGCGAACGTTCCGTCACTGAGCGCGATCTCGACCTCGACCGTGGGGTTGCCGCGGGAGTCGAGGATTTCGCGGGCTCCGACCTGCTCGATCATTGACACTGTCGCGCCGCCTTCCGTCCGGGGTGATTGCGCACATCAGCCTAGAGGGTGGGCGTGGCGGCTGCCCCTCCCAGGACCGCGTGTGCCCCTAGAGGTGGTGGCCCTCGGCGTACGCCGTCGCCCAGTCCCGCACGGTGCGGGCGTACTGATCGGACAGGTTGTAGGCCCGCAGCGCGTCCATCCAGCCCTGCGGCTTGGCCAGGTCCTTGCCCCGCCAGCACAGGTATCCGGCCGCCGACAGCGCGGCGTCGTCGATGTTGTCGGGGCTGATCTGCCCGTCGTTGTTGGCGTCGACGCCGTAGAGCTTCCACGTCTCGGGGATGAACTGCATGGGCCCCATCGCCCGGTCCAGCTCCTCGTCGCCGTCGAGCTTGCCGCGGTCGGTGTCGGGGATCGCCATGTTGCCCAGCGAACCGTCGAGGCGCACCCCGCGGATCGGTGGCGTGACCTCGCCGCCGGGCGTCACCGACGAGCCGCGGTAGGTGCCGTGATGGCTCTCGACCATCCCAATGCCCGCCAGCGTCGTCCACGCCAGGTGACACTTCGGGTTCACGACCTCCGCCACCCGCGCGGCGTAGGCGTACGCCTCGAGCGAGGTCACCGGCATGCCGAGGGCAGGCGCCCGTTCCGCGGCCCATTCGTGCAGCTGATCGGCCGCGCGGCCCTTGGCCTGGGTGTCGATCTGGGGCACCGGGTCACCGCTGGGCGGCGGGACGCCCTCGGGGATCGGGATGCCGGTCTGCCACGAGCACGAGGAGGCCATGAGCAGCGCCGTTGCGATGATCACCGCGACGGCCCGCCCTACACGCAGTGGCGACACCGGACTCCCTTGACCTGACGGACCCGACCCCATTGTGCCAAGACCACCGACGTGGTCCCCGCAACCGTGCCGCACGACGGGCCAACGAGACGCCATATTTAGGCGTGCCTACCCTACGAATGCGCCACGCTGTAATGTCACGCGCGTCTAACTATGAGGAGGCTGTATGAGACGGCATGTTGCCTGGCCGGTGTCGGTCGCGGCGGTAGCCCTGGTCCTGAGCGGCTGCTCCGGCAGCACCAGCGAAGGGTCGGACTCCAGCGCGAGCGAGACCAGCTCGAGTTCGCCGGCCTCCAGCTCCTCGGCGGTAGCGGCACCGAACCCGTTGGCGGACCAGGCGGCAGTCGAATACAAGGCCTACGCCGACGGACAGGTCGACGAACTCGTCGGCGCCGTCAAGGTCCTCACCGACGCGGTGCGCGCCAACGATCTGAAGGCCGCGCAGGACGCCTACGCCCCCTCGCGCGTCCCGTGGGAGCGCATCGAGCCGCTCGCGGGTCTGGTCGAGGAGATCGACGGTCTCGTCGACTCGCGCGTCGACGACTTCTCCGGTGTCGACGATCCCAAGTTCACCGGCTGGCACCGGCTCGAGTACCTGCTGTTCGAGAAGAACACCACCGAGGGTGGCGCTCCGTACGCCGACCAGCTCGACAAGGACATCGCGACGCTCAAGGAGCAGTTCGCGACCGTCGAGGTCAAGCCGATCGACGTGTCCAACGGCGCTGCCGAACTCATCGAAGAGGTCTCCGAAGGGAAGATCACCGGTGAGGAGGACCGCTACTCGAAGACCGACCTGTGGGACTTCGACGCCAACATGCAGGGCGCCCAGGCCGCGGTCGACAAGTTGACCCCGGCACTGAACGAGGCGGACCCGGCGCTGCTCGGCAAGATCGACGCCGGGATCACGTCGGTGTTCGACACGATGGCACCGCTGCGCCAGGGTGAGGGCTGGGTGCTGTTCTGCACCGAGAACGATCCCTACCCGTCCCCGCGCTGCCCGGCCGTCACCGTGACACCCGATGTGATCGACAAGCTGAAGGCCGAACTGGCCGGGCTGTCGGAGAACCTGTCGCAGGTGTCGGGAGTCCTGAAGCTTTCGTGACGGCAGGCCTTTCGTGACGGCGGGCCCGACGGACCGGTCCCCGCGCCGGGGCATCTCGCGACGAGGATTCGTCACGGGCGCCCTTGGCGCGGGCGCCGGCGCCGCGGTGGGAGTCGGTGCCACCATGGCGTTGACCGACTCCGACCACGGTGAGGGCAATCGCGGTCGCCCAGACCCACGGTTCGTGGCGTTCGAGGGACCGCACCAGACGGGCATCACCGCGCTGCCGATTCCCGAGCAGGGGCTGGTTGCGTCGTTCAACCTGCAGTCCCGAAACCGGGCGGGGCTCGAGGCGACGCTGCGGGAACTCACCGAGGAGATCCGCGGGTTGATGGCGGGCCAGCCGCCCGAGACCCGCGACCCGGCCTATCCACCGGTGGACTCCGGCATCCTCGGCGAGAAGCCGCCGCCGGACAACCTGTCGATCGTGGTCGGCC
>JAQSXQ010000267.1 GCA_029256565.1 Mycobacterium sp. | reverse complement strand
TTGGCCGCGAGCACGTTCTTGACCCAGTCGGTCTTGCCGTGCCCGAGCACGATGGCCACCTGGCCGCCCTTGCGGTAGGCCGTGACGATCGTCTCGTAGGTGCGGCCGGAGGTCCGGCCGCGGTGCTCGAGCTTGGCCAGTCCCGGCACGCGCCCGGCGAGCGGTTTGATCACCGGGTTGAAGTACTTGATCTGGATGCGGTCGAGCCAGGGCGGGAACATCCTCGGCAGGTCGGACATGGCGGCTCCAATACGATTTGTACTGCTCTGGGACAATAGTCAACGTGAGTGCTCCATCGCCGAAGTTGGCCCGCATCGACCTGCGTGGCGAACGGCTGTCCGTCGCCCATCTGCGCGCCGCGTTGCCGCGCGGTGGGGTCGACGTCGACTCCGTGGTGCCGGTCGTCCGGCCGATCATCGATGCCATCGTGGAACGGGGCGCCGAGGCCGCACTCGAGTACGGCGAACGCTTCGACGGCCTGCGGCCCGAAGCCGTCCGCGTTCCCGTCGAGAACCTCGCCGCCGCACTTCGGAGCCTCGACCCGGAGATCCGGGAGGCGCTGGAGGTCTCGATCGACCGGGCCCGCACCGTGCACGCCGATCAGCGGCGCACGGACACCACCACGACGCTCGCTCCCGGGGCGACGGTCACCGAGCGGTGGCTGCCGGTCGAGCGGGTGGGTCTGTACGTGCCTGGCGGGAACGCCGTCTATCCCTCGAGCGTGGTCATGAACGTCGTACCCGCGCAGATCGCGGGGGTCGACTCGCTGGTCATCGCGAGCCCGCCGCAGACCGACCCTTCGGGCCCCTTCCACGGACTGCCGCACCCGACGATCCTCGCCGCCGCAGCGCTACTCGGCGTCGAAGAGGTATGGGCTGTCGGTGGAGCCCAAGCCGTGGCGCTGATGGCCTACGGCGGCACCGACACCGACGGCGCCGACCTCGCACCTGTCGACATGATCACCGGTCCTGGCAACATCTACGTCACCGCGGCCAAGCGGATCTGCCGGTCGCAGGTGGGCATCGACTCCGAGGCCGGACCGACGGAGATCGCGATCCTCGCCGATCACTCGGCCGACCCGGTTCACGTGGCCGCCGATCTGATCAGTCAGGCCGAACACGACGAGATGGCCGCCTCGGTGCTCGTGACCACCAGCGCCGAGCTGGCCGACGCCACCGACGTCGAACTCGCCGCGCAGGTGGAGACCACGGTGCACCGCGAGCGGGTCACGGTGGCGCTGAGCGGCAAGCAGTCGGCCATCGTGCTCGTCGACGACCTCGATGCAGGCCTGCGGGTCGTCAACGCCTACGCCGCGGAGCACCTCGAGATCCAGACGGTCGATGCCTCCGCCGTCGCGGGCAGGGTCCGTTCGGCCGGAGCGATCTTCGTCGGCGCGTGGTCGCCGGTCAGCCTGGGTGACTACTGCGCCGGGTCGAACCACGTGCTGCCCACCGCAGGCTGCGCGCGGCACTCGAGCGGTCTGTCGGTGCAGACCTTCCTGCGCGGCATCCACGTCGTCGACTACAGCGAGGCGGCGCTCAAGGACGTGGCCGGCTACGTCGTCACGCTCGCGAATGCGGAGAACCTGCCCGCACACGGCGAGGCCGTCCGGCGGCGTTTCGGCGGGCCGGAGCGCAGCGACTCGGGGATCGGACGCGCCAAGTGACGCAGAAGATCACCCTCGACGACCTTCCGCTGCGCGACAACCTGCGGGGCAAGTCGCCGTACGGCGCCCCGCAGCTGTCGGTGCCGGTGCGGCTGAACACCAACGAGAACCCGCATCCACCCACCCAGGCCCTCGTCGACGACGTGGCGGCATCGGTGCGCGACGCGGCCGCGGAGTTGCACCGGTACCCCGACCGGGATGCGGTCCTGCTGCGCACCGACCTCGCGGCGTACCTGAGCGGTCAGATCGGCGTACCCGTCACGGTCGAGAACGTGTGGGCCGCAAACGGTTCCAACGAGATCCTGCAGCAACTGCTGCAGGCCTTCGGTGGGCCGGGCCGCAGCGCCATCGGCTTCGTCCCTTCCTACTCGATGCACCCCATCATCTCCGACGGGACGCAGACCGACTGGGTCGAGGCCAGCAGGGCCGACGACTTCGGGCTCGACGTCGAGGTGGCCGTGGCCGCCATTCGCGACCACCGGCCCGACGTCGTGTTCGTCGCGAGCCCGAACAACCCGTCGGGGCAGAGCATCCCGCTCGACGACCTGCGCCGACTCCTCGAGGCGGCGCCGGGGATCGTGATCGTCGACGAGGCCTACGGCGAGTTCTCGTCACAGCCGAGCGCAGCGCACCTGCTGTCGGACTTCCCCGCGAAGCTCGTCGTCACGCGCACCATGAGCAAGGCCTTCGCCTTCGCCGGGGGGCGGCTGGGCTACCTGGTGGCCGACCCGGCCGTCATCGACGCGCTGCTGCTCGTCCGGCTGCCCTACCACCTGTCCGCGGTGACGCAGGTCGCCGCGCGCGCCGCCCTGCGTCATGCCGACGACACGCTCGGCAGCGTGGCGACGCTCATCGCCGAACGCGACCGGGTGTCGGATGCGCTGCGCGAGATGGGTTTCCGCGTCATCCCCAGCGACGCGAACTTCGTGCTGTTCGGCGAGTTCGCCGACGCACCCGCCGCGTGGCAGCGCTACCTGGACGCCGGCGTACTGATCCGCGACGTGGGAATCCCCGGTTACCTGCGCGCCACCACCGGCCTGGTCGACGAGAACGACGTCCTACTCGACGTCAGCTCGCGCCTGGCCGAAACGGAACTCACCACGAGCAGCCCCATAGGAGCCTCATGACGAACCCGGCGAACCGCCGCGCGAGAGTCGAACGCAAGACCAAGGAATCGGACATCGTCGTCGAGATCGACCTCGACGGCACCGGTCAGGTGGACATCAGCACCGGCGTCCCGTTCTTCGATCACATGCTGACGTCGCTGGGCAGCCACGCCAGCTTCGACCTCACCGTGCACGCGAAGGGCGACGTCGAGATCGAGGGGCACCACACGGTCGAGGACACCGCGATCGTGCTGGGCCAGGCGCTCGGCGAGGCACTCGGCGACAAGAAGGGCATCCGGCGCTTCGGCGACGCGTTCATCCCGATGGACGAGACGCTGGCGCACGCCGCCGTCGACGTGTCGGGCCGGCCGTACTTCGTGCACACCGGCGAGCCGGAGTTCATGGTGCACTTCACGATTGCGGGATCCAGCGCGCCGTACCACACCGTGATCAACCGGCACGTCTTCGAATCGCTCGCCTACAACGCGCGGATAGCCCTGCACGTGCGCACGCTGTACGGCCGCGACCCGCATCACATCACCGAGGCCGAGTTCAAGGCCGTTGCGCGCGCGCTGCGTCAAGCCGTCGAGCCCGATCCTCGAGTGACGGGTGTGCCGTCCACGAAGGGCAGCCTGTGACGAAGAAGTCCGTGGTCGTCCTCGACTACGGTTCCGGCAACCTGCGATCCGCCCAGCGCGCGCTGGAACGCACCGGTGCCGAGGTCGAGGTCACGTCGGATCCGGGCGCCGCGGCCGCGGCCGACGGCCTAGTGGTTCCCGGCGTCGGCGCCTATGAGTCGTGCATGGTCGGTCTGCGGGAAGTCGGTGGTGACCAGATCGTCGCCGATCGGCTGAGCAAGGGACATCCCGTCCTCGGGATCTGCGTCGGCATGCAGATCCTGTTCACCCGCGGAGTCGAGTTCGGGGTGGAGAGCGAAGGCTGCGGACAGTGGCCCGGCGCCGTCGTCCGGCTGGATGCGCCGGTCATCCCGCACATGGGGTGGAACGTCGTCGACGCGGCACCGGGCAGTACGCTCTTCCGCGGTCTGGACGCCGACACGCGGTTCTACTTCGTGCACTCCTACGCCGCGCAGAAGTGGGAGGGCAGTGACGACGCACGCCTCACGTGGGCGAAGCATCACGTGCCGTTCCTGGCGGCCGTCGAGGACGGTGCCCTGTCCGCCACGCAGTTTCATCCGGAGAAGAGCGGCGACGCAGGTGCGACGCTGCTCACCAATTGGGTCGAGGGGCTCTGACGACTTTGAATGACGCGCCGGTGAATGACGCACCGCTGATCCTGCTGCCCGCCGTGGACGTGGTCGAGGGCAAGGCCGTTCGACTCGTGCAGGGCCAGGCAGGCAGCGAGACCGATTACGGCTCCGCGGTCGACGCGGCCCTGGCCTGGCAGCGCGACGGCGCCGAGTGGATCCACCTCGTCGACCTCGACGCGGCGTTCGGCCGCGGGTCGAACCGCGAACTGCTCGCCGAGGTCATCGGCCAACTGGACGTGGCGGTGGAACTGTCGGGCGGCATCCGTGACGACGAGTCGCTGCACGCAGCGCTCGAAAGCGGCTGCGCCCGAGTCAACCTCGGTACCGCGGCGCTGGAGAACCCGCAGTGGTGCGCGCGCATGATCGCCGAGCACGGTGACAAGGTGGCCGTCGGCCTCGACGTCAAGATCG
>JAQSXQ010000266.1 GCA_029256565.1 Mycobacterium sp. | reverse complement strand
TCTATCCGCACGATCGCGCCCCCGCCGCTCTACCGCCTGCGCCGACTACCCCCACATCTGGCCGTTCTTGCTCACCGCGTCCGAGTAATTCCTGTGCGCGGCCTCGGCGATGGTCCTCAGCTGTTCGAGCGCCGCCTTCATCTGGTCGGCGCCTTCGTCCCACTGCTGCTGCGCCTGGGCCTGCTGATCCGAGGCCTCGCCGTGCCACGTCGAGCGCAACGCGGCCATCGCCGCGTCCACGTCGTCGAGGACCTCGGTCACCTCTTGCCCGAACTTCGCCATGTGATCGATGGCTGCCTGCAACTGCGCGAAATCCACCACCAGCATCGTCAGACCTCCCGGCTTCGTGGCTGCTCGCGAATTTGCGTCGACTCATCACGGTCGGCCGGACGCGACTCGACTGGTGCCGGGCCTGCCGACGGGTCCCCCTGGGATGCCGCGGCCTCGGCCTGCTCCACGACTGCGGTCGCTAGCTGGGCGGCCTGTTGCACGAACCCCGCCACAGCCTGGCCGATCTGCTGCGAGGTGCCGGCGGCAGTCTTCCCGGCCTGCGTCAGAGGTTGCATGGCCGCCTGGCCGACCGGGGCGGACGACGCTGACGATTGCAGCTCGGCGCCCCCAGACTCGGTCTGGTCTGCCGCACCAGCACCAGAAACACCGCCCGCGCCCTGGACGGTGGTGCCGAGAGCGCCCGACGCCGACTCGTCGGTCTTGGCGTACTCCTTGCCGGCGATCGTCAAGAGCTCCGACATGCGCTGCAGACCTTCGACGACCTGCTTCGCCCCGTCGTGCCACTTCTCCCAGGCCGGTGCGTAGGCCGACGCGGCGCCGCCCTTCCATCCCGAGCCCAACAGTTGTGTGGTCTCGTCGTCGACGCCCGACAGCCCGTCCTGAAGACGCTGCGCGGCGTCGTCCAGACGTGCTGCCGCCGAGTCCAACTCCGACACGATCACTTCGACCGACTGCCCCACCCGACGGACCTCCAGCCTCTCGACGGTCAGCTGACAAGAGCCTATCGGCGGTCTGAGGGGGTCGGGTGCACCAGTTACTCTCGCCGCACGGCAGTCCACGCACCGTGGCTCCGGCGCAGCGACCCGGGAGAAGTGACAGCGTGCTCATCACGATCGAGGGCGTCGACGGCGCGGGCAAGCGCACCCTGACCGACGGGTTGCGCGCGTCGTTCGAAGCGGACGGCAAGACCGTCACCACCCTCGCGTTCCCGCGCTACAAGCAGTCGGTGCACGCCGACGTCGCCTCCGAGGCGCTGCACGGTGGCCACGGCGACCTCGCGGACTCGGTGTACGCGATGGCGATGCTGTTCGCACTCGACCGGGCAGGCGCACGCGACGACATCGAGCGGCTCCGCGCCGACTTCGACGTCGTGATCCTGGACCGCTACGTCGCCTCGAACGCCGCCTACAGCGCCGCGCGCCTGCACCAGGGCGTCGACGGCGAGGTCGTGAGCTGGGTGCGTGCGCTGGAGTTCGACCGATTCGCGATGCCGATGCCGGACTGGCAGGTTCTGCTGGCCGTGCCGACCGAATTGGCCGCCCAACGAGCCGAACGACGCGCCGAGACCGACGCCGACCGCGCCCGCGACGCCTACGAGCGCGACGACGGTCTCCAGCGGCGCACCAACGAGGCGTACGCCGCGCTGGCTGCGCAGAACTGGTGCGGCCCTTGGTACGTGGCGGGCCCAGACACCACGGCCGCCGAGCTGGCGTCGGCGCTGCGGGCCTGAGCGCCGGGCGCGCTGCCCGCCCAACGGCAAAACGCCCGGTGTGGTAACCGGGGTTTATCGCGCATCGGTGACACCATGGTCACCATGAGGCAAAGGATTCTGGTCGTCGACGACGATCCATCGCTGGCCGAGATGCTGACGATCGTGCTGCGCGGTGAAGGATTCGACACGGCCGTGATCGGCGACGGCAGCCAGGCGCTGACCGCCGTGCGCGAACTGCGGCCCGACCTGGTGCTGCTGGACCTCATGCTGCCCGGCATGAACGGCATCGACGTGTGCCGTGTCCTGCGCGCGGACTCCGGTGTGCCGATCGTCATGCTGACCGCCAAGACCGACACCGTCGACGTGGTGCTCGGTCTGGAGTCCGGCGCCGACGACTACGTCATGAAGCCGTTCAAGCAGAAGGAACTCGTCGCCCGCGTGCGCGCACGTCTGCGCCGCAACGACGACGGCCCCGCCGAGATGCTGTCGATCGCGGACATCGAGATCGACGTGCCCGCGCACAAGGTCACCCGTGCCGGCGAACAGATCTCGCTGACGCCGCTGGAGTTCGACCTGCTCGTGGCATTGGCACGCAAACCGCGCCAGGTGTTTACTCGAGATGTGCTGCTCGAGCAGGTCTGGGGCTACCGGCACCCCGCTGACACCCGGCTGGTGAACGTCCACGTGCAGCGGCTGCGCGCCAAGGTCGAGACCGATCCGGAGAACCCGCAGGTGGTGCTCACCGTTCGAGGAGTGGGATACAAGGCCGGACCCCCATGATCTTCGGCTCCAAGCGCATCCGGGGCGGCTGGGGGCAAGGCCCCGTGCTGCGCGGGCTTGGAGCGCTGACCCGGGCACTGTCCTTCGCGTGGCGCCGTTCCCTGCAATTGCGGGTGGTGTCGCTGACCCTCGGACTGTCGCTGGCCGTCATCCTGGTGCTGGGTTTCGTCCTGACCAGCCAGGTGACCGATCGCATCCTCGACGTCAAGGTGCGTGCCGCCACCGAGGAGATCGACCGCGCCCGCACCACCGTCAGCGGCATCGTCGGCGGCGAGGAGACCCGCTCGCTCGACAGCAGCCTGCAGCTCGCGCGCAACACGCTCATCGACCGCAAGGCCGACTCCGGCGCCGGCCTCGCAGGCGCGTTCGACGCCGTGCTGGTGGTGCCGGGCGACGGGCCGCGCGCCGCGACCGCCGCAGGCCCGGTGGGCCAAGTGCCGGATACGTTGCGCGACTTCGTGAAGGCCGGACAGGTCAGCTACCAGTACGCGACGGTCCGCACCGACGGCTTCAACGGGCCCGCCCTGATCGTCGGCAGCCCCACGTCGTCGGCCGTCACGAATCTCGAGCTGTACCTGATCTTCCCGTTGAACAACGAGGAATCCACCATCGCGCTGGTGCGCGGGACGATGGCCACCGGCGGCATCGTGCTGCTGGGTCTGCTCGCCGCGATCGCACTCCTGGTGGCCCGGCAGATCGTGCTGCCGGTGCGCTCGGCGTCGCGGATCGCCGAGCGGTTCGCCGAAGGTCACCTGACCGAACGCATGCCGGTCCGCGGCGAGGACGACATGGCCCGCCTGGCGGTCTCGTTCAACGACATGGCGGAGAGCCTGTCGCGCCAGATCACCCAGCTCGAGGAATTCGGAAACCTGCAGCGCCGCTTCACCTCCGACGTCAGCCACGAGCTGCGGACGCCGCTGACCACGGTGCGCATGGCCGCCGACCTGATCTACGACCACAGCGACGACCTCGAGCCCGCGCTGCGTCGGTCGACCGAGTTGATGGTCAGTGAACTGGACCGGTTCGAGAGCCTGCTGAGCGACCTGCTCGAGATCTCGCGGCACGACGCCGGCGTCGCCGAACTGTCCGTCGAGTCGGTCGACCTGCGGTCGACCGTCGAGAGCGCGCTGGACGACGTCGGGCACCTGGCCAAGGACGCCGACGTCGACCTCATCGTCGACCTGCCCGGCGACCATGTCATCGCCGAGGTGGATCCCCGCCGCGTCGAACGCATCCTGCGCAACCTCATCGCCAACGCCATCGATCACGCCGAGCGCAAGCCCGTACGCATCCGGATGGCCGCCGACGACGACACCGTCGCCGTCACCGTGCGCGACTACGGCGTCGGTCTGCGTCCCGGTGAGGAGAAGCTCGTCTTCAGCCGATTCTGGCGCTCGGATCCGTCGCGCGTGCGTCGCTCGGGCGGGACCGGGCTGGGCCTGGCCATCAGCATCGAAGACGCCCGTCTGCACCAGGGCCGGCTCGAAGCCTGGGGCGAACCGGGCAAGGGCGCGTGCTTCCGCCTGACCCTGCCGCTGGTGCGTGGCCACAAGGTGACGGCGAGCCCGTTGCCGCTGAAGCCGGCGGGCCCCGACCGACCGCCGCGCCGACCGGCGCGAGAACGCGAACCGGCGGGGGACCGGGCGTGAGACGCGCCGTGGCCGCCATGGCCGCGATCGTGATCGGAGTCAGCCTGGTGGGCTGCGCCGGCGTGCCGAGTTCCTCTGCGCCACAGGCGATCGGCACCGTCGAACGCCCCGCCCCGCCGAGCCTGCCCACGCCCAACCCCGGCATGGATCCCGACGTACTGCTGCGAGAGTTCCTCAAGGCGACCGCCGACCCGGCCAACCGCCATCTGGCCGCGCGCCAATTCTTGACGGAGTCGGCGTCGCAGGCGTGGGACGACGCGGGCAGCGCGCTGCTGATCGACCGCGTGGTGTTCGTCGAGACCCGCGGGCCCGAGCGCGTCACCG
>JAQSXQ010000265.1 GCA_029256565.1 Mycobacterium sp. | reverse complement strand
AAAAAGAACTAGCTCAGGCGCTCCACGACCATCGCCATGCCCTGGCCGCCGCCGACGCACATCGACTCGATGCCGAACGTCTTGTCGTGCGTAGCGAGGTTGTTGAGCAGCGTGGCGGTGATGCGGGCGCCGGTCATGCCGAACGGGTGGCCCAGCGCAATGGCGCCGCCGGAGACGTTCAGCTTGTCCTCGTCGATGCCCAGTTCGCGGGCCGAGCCGATGACCTGCACGGCGAACGCCTCGTTGATCTCGACCAGGTCGATGTCCGAGATCTGCTTGCCGGCCTTCCCGAGCGCCTTGCGGATGGCCTCGATCGGACCGAGGCCCATGATCTCCGGCGACAGCCCGGACACGCCCGTCGACACGATGCGCGCGAGCGGGGTCAGGCCCAGCTCCTTGGCCTTCGTGTCGCTCATGATGACGACGGCGGCAGCACCGTCGTTCAGCGGGCAGGCGTTGCCCGCGGTGATCGTGCCGTTGGGGCGGAAGACCGGCTTGAGCTGGCTGATCTTCTCGTAGCTGGTGCCTGCACGCGGGCCGTCGTCGGTCGAGACGACGGTGCCGTCGGGCAGCGTGACGGGCACGATCTCGCGCTCGAAGAAGCCGCTCTTGATGGCCTCCTCCGCGCGGTTCTGCGAGCGAACGCCCCAGTGGTCCTGGTCCTCACGGCTGATGCCGGTGTGCAGCGCGACGTTCTCGGCGGTCTGGCCCATCGCGATGTAGACGTCGGGCACGTTGCCGTCGTTGCGCGGGTCGTGCCACTCGTCGGCGCCCTCGGCCTGCTTGACCGTGCGTGCCTGGGCGTCCTCGAACATCGGGTTCTTGCTGTTGGGCGCACCGTCGGCCGCGCCGACGCCGAAGCGCGACACCGTCTCGACGCCCGCGGAGATGAACACGTCGCCCTCGCCGGCCTTGATCGCGTGGAACGCCATGCGGGTGGTCTGCAGCGACGACGAACAGTAGCGGTTCACCGTCGTGCCTGGCAGGAAGTCGTAGCCGAGTTCGACGGCGACCGCGCGGGCGATGTTGTAACCGGCCTCACCGGCGGGCTGCGCGCAGCCCATCATCAGGTCGTCGATGTCGCGCGGATCCAGCGACGGCACCTTGTCCAACACCGCGCGCACCATCTGGGCGGCGAGGTCGTCCGGGCGCATGGTGGCCAGCGACCCCTTGACGGCGCGGCCGATCGGCGAGCGCGCGGTGGCGACGATGACGGCTTCGGGCATGCGGTCTCCTCGGGTGGAGCGGCGTTGTCACGCCTAGTGGACGACGGTTACCCCGAACCTAACCGGTGACCGGAGCGACGATCGGCGCGGGTACGCCGGTGGTGCGCCGCCACAACCGGCCGACGCCACCGATCCGCGCCAGCAGAGCCGCCGCGTGCGACGAGCGTTGCTCGAGCGCAGGCTCGACCGCTTGCCCGTGCGAACCGACGCCGAGCGCGGTGCACAGCGCGGGTAGCAGCTGCGAGGCCGCCAGCGAATAGCCGTTGGCGGACGGGTGGAACATGTCCGATGAGAAGTACTGCTCCGGCGCCTTGAGGAACTCCGGCGCCATCAGGTCCGCGAACGGCACGGGCACCCCACCCGCCGACCGCACGGCGACCGCCTGCGCATGCGCGAGACGCAAGCCCAACGTGCGGGCCACCGTCCGCAGCGGCTGCGGGATCGCGGTGATGACGCCGAAGTCGGGGCACGTGCCGACGACGACCACGGCGCCGCTGGCCCGCAACCGGCTGACGGCGGCGCCCACCCGACGCGCGGACTGCGGGATGCCGTTGAGGGCCGTGATGTCGTTGGCGCCGATCATCACGACCGCGGCGTCCGGCGGCGGCCCGGCCACGAACATGGCGTCGATCTGGCCGGACAGTCCCTTGGACGTGGCTCCGACGATGGCCTTGGTGCTCAGGCGCACCCGCCTTTGAGACTCCTCGGCGAGGCCCCGTGCGATCAGCACCCCGGGCACCTCGTCGGCCGACGCGCAGCCGTAACCCGTCGCGGTCGAGTCGCCGAAGATCATCAGGTGCAGGTCGAAGTCGACGCCGCGGTGCCACTTCTCGACCGGTCCTCCGCCCGGCGAGTACACCCCGTCGGCGCGCGGCGGAACGTCCCAAGCCTTCGGGATGACGCTGCGGGCCTGATCGGCCTGTCCGCTCAAGAGGTTGCGGACGCCGACGTAGCCCGTCGATGCCAGTGTCGCGGTCGCCGCCAGGGCGAGCGACCGACGCGGTGCACGGATGCCCACGCAGCAAGTTTAGGCGCGGCCCCGCGGGATATCAGCGTCGCAACGAATGAGGGCGGTCACGGTGCGATATCAAGTGCGGTACGAAAGTGAATCCCTTGATTGTTGAATCAAACACGAGGTGTCAAGCTAAGTTACCTGGGTTGGCTAACAAGTAGCTCATGACCTGGCACTACAACGGCGTAGGAAGTGGTGGCGATGACCGCACCGAGCAAGATCCACGGGTCCCACGGCTCACCCATCGGGGCAGCTAGGGCGCGCAAGACGCGTCGGTTCCCGGTCAGTGACGGTGCCCCCGTCGAGATCGTCGAAGACGGTCCGAGCGTGGCCGGTCGGCTGTTTGCCCTCGGCGCTGCACTTACGATTCGGCCAACGCTGACAATCGGTAGCCTGGCTCCCCGTATGCCGTGGCCGTGGGGAGTGCTCGACTTCGCTGCGCGCGCGCTTCGGCCCGCTCCCGGAACCATCCGAGCAACGATCAAGCTGCCCAACACCACCGCCCAGCTGATCCGCGCGGCCGGCGTACTTCCCGCGGACGGCAAGCGCAGCATCGTGCTCTACATGCACGGCGGCGCGTTCCTGACGTGCGGCGTGAACACCCACGGTCGGATGGTCACCGCGCTGTCGCGGTTCAGCGACTCGCCGGCGCTGGTCGTCAACTACCGGATGATCCCCAAGCACTCGGTCGGTCAGGCCCTCGACGACTGCTACGACGCGTACCAGTGGCTGCGCCTGAAGGGCTACGAGCCGGAGCAGATCGTGCTGGCAGGCGACTCGGCAGGCGGCTACCTGTCACTGGCGCTGGCCGAACGGCTGCACCTCGAGAACGAGCTGCCCGCCGCCGTCGTGACCATGTCGCCGCTGTTCGAGATCGACAACGACAGCCGCACCCAGCACCCGAACGTCCACACGGACGCGATGTTCCCGCCCCGGGTGTTTCCCGCACTCGTCGAGCTGATCGAGGCCGCCGCCGAACGACACCTGGTCGACGGCAAGCCCGAGGCGGTCTACGAGCCCCTCGATCACATCGAGCCCGGCCTGCCGCGCACGCTGATCCACGTGTCGGGCTCGGAGGTTCTGCTCAACGACGCGCGGAAGGCGGCCCACATGCTCGCCGCGGCCGGCGTCCCGGTCGAGGTGCGCATCTGGCCTGGTCAGATGCACGTCTTCCAGCTGGGTGCGCCCGCGGTCAAGGAGGCGACGCGGTCGCTGAAGCAGATCGGCGACTACATCCGAGAGGCCACTTGGTAACCGGTCCGTCGGCCTGACACGATGGACACATGCGTATCGCGCAGCACATCAGTGAACTCATCGGCAACACTCCTCTGGTACGGCTGAACTCCGTCGTCCCCGAGGGTGCGGGCACGGTCGCGGCGAAGGTCGAGTACCTCAATCCCGGCGGCAGCGCCAAGGACCGCATCGCGATCAAGATGATCGACGCCGCGGAGGCCAGCGGTGAACTGAAGCCCGGCGGCACCATCGTCGAACCCACGTCGGGCAACACCGGCGTCGGCCTCGCGCTCGTCGCCCAGCAGCGCGGCTACAAGTGCATCTTCGTCTGCCCCGACAAGGTCAGCGAGGACAAGCGAAACGTGTTGCGCGCCTACGGCGCCGAGGTCGTGGTGTGCCCGACCGCCGTCGCGCCGGACGACCCCGACAGCTACTACAGCGTCTCCAACCGCCTGACCAACGAGATCGAGGGCGCCTGGAAGCCCGACCAGTACTCGAACCCGATGGGCCCGGAGAGTCACTACGAGACCACCGGCCCCGAGATCTGGGCCGACACCGACGGCAAGGTCACCCACTTCGTGACGGGCGTCGGAACCGGCGGCACCATCACGGGCACCGGCCGGTACCTCAAGGAGGTGTCCGGCGGTTCGGTGCAGATCATCGGCGTCGATCCCGAGGGTTCGGTCTACTCCGGTGGCACGGGGCGGCCGTACCTGGTCGAAGGTGTCGGTGAGGACTTCTGGCCCTCGGCGTACGACCCGACCGTGCCCGACGAGATCATCGCCGTCTCCGACGCCGACTCCTTCGAGATGACCCGCCGCCTCGCTCGCGAGGAGGCGCTGTTGGTCGGCGGATCCTGCGGCATGGCCGCCGTCGGCGCCATCAGGGTCGCCGAACGAGCCGGGCCGGACGCCCTCGTGGTCGTCCTCCTGCCCGACGGCGGGCGCGGTTACCTGTCGAAGATCTTCAACGATTCGTGGATGCAGTCGTACGGGTTCTTGCGCAGCAGGCTCGACGG
>JAQSXQ010000264.1 GCA_029256565.1 Mycobacterium sp. | reverse complement strand
GGCCACGAACATGCCTGCGGCGACCAGTAGGGCCAAACCGGCGGGATGGATCGCGAGCCCGCGTCGAGCCACGACCGAACGCACCACGGCGTAGGTGACCGCGAACAGAACGCCCATCACCACGGCGAAGACCGTGATCCCCACCGCGGCGCCGACGTTCGATTGAACGGCGCGGCTGAAGAGTTCGTGACCATGGTCGTGGCCGGTGCCGAGCAGTTCACCCTCCACGTGTGCGCGCTGGGCCTCGTAGTCGACCGCTTGGCCGATCAGCGGTTCGATCATCAGCCTGCTGAAGGCGAAACCGACGATGCCGGCCACGATGCCGGGCAGCAGGTACCGGGCGGCGGACGTCGTCGTACTCAGTGACACGGGAAGCCGAGGAGATGGCGTGCGTCGTGCAGGAATTCGTGCACGTGGGTGTCGGCACCGAACACCGACACCGCGCCTTGGTCGAAGCCCACGAAGTAATAGGCGGTCAGCGCGAGCAGCGTGATCGCTGCCAGCCGAAGGGGAGCGGCGGCGGACGCTGCCGCCGCTTCCAGGTCGACGCGGGGCAGGTCGAGGGCGGGGTTGAGGTTCGTCATCGGTAGGTCCTCACTTCGGATCGGCTGAGCTAGTGGTCGTGGTCGTGGTCGTGGTCGTGGTCGTGTGCGGCGGGGAGGGCGTGGTCGCCGGAGTCGGTGAGCAGTGGCGCGGTCAGCAACTGGTGTCGGTCGACGACGTCCTCGAGCGCTGCCACCCAGTGATCGAAGTACTCCCATTCATTGCGCTCGGTCTCGGGCGTTGCCTCCCAGTCACCGATCGTCGTGATGAGACTCTGCTGGAACTCGCTCCACGAGTAGTGCCGGAATTCCGAGAGTGCGAGCGCCAAACCGAAGGCGCGACGCTGCCATTCGTGCTCGAACTGAGGTGCGGCCTGATCCGTCGTGCAGGTCTCGTGCAGCTTCATGACGTCGACCCCGCGGCCGCGACGCCGATCATCGACTCGGTCGTCACCAGATCCATCAGCATCTCGTCGGTGAAGTCCTCGGTGCCCGCAGGGCGTTCCGGGATGACGAACCACCGGGAGTGGCCGCTGGAATCCCACACCTTGATCTCCGTGTCGGCGGGGAGTTCGAGGCCGACCTCGGCGAGCACCTTGCGCGGCTCGCGGGCTGCGCGCGAACGGAAGACGGGGTCCTTGTACCAGTACGGCGGCAGGCCGAGAACCGGCCAGGGGAAGCACGAGCACAACGTGCAGATCACCAGATTGTGCACGCCAGGCGAATTGGCGACCGCCTGCAGGTGCTCGCCCTCGGCTCCGGCCATGCCGTCGGGTAGATCGAGTTCGGCGATCGCCGCGGGCGTGTCGACCACGACCTTGGCGGCGAACTCGGGATCGGTCCACGCCTTCAGCACGATCTTCTTGCCGTTGAGCGGCGTCATCTCGGTCTCGAAGTAGGCCAGCACCTTGTCCACGGTCTGCGGCGTGATCACTCCCTTCTCGATCAGTAGCGACTCCAGCGCAGCGACCTTCTTGGCGCTGGCCTCCTCGCGGTCGGGCGGGTAGGCGAATTGGTCGGTCACGAGCGGTCCTCCTTCAGTGGTTCCAGATAGGCCTCGAAGAGTTCGGCGTACAGGGCCAGCGGCCCGTCTTCGGCGCGCGGACCCCAGATGTCGGTCGGTGCGAACGCCACGATGTAGATCGGCATCGGGTCGCCGATGCCGTCACCCGTATGGCAGAAGTAGGCGTAGTCGCCTTCGAAGACCCGTTCCACGGTTCCGACGTGGCCGCGCAGGTAGCCCGGCAGCCGGCTGTGCGCATCGGCGGGGACGTTGGCGATGCGGACCGCGGAGCCGACCGCGAACTTCGGATGCGCGACGTCGCGTCTGGGGCTGTCGCCCAGTCGCAGATAGGCGATGACCTGATCGTCGATGTCCGAGTCACCCTCGTCGCCCGATGGCGGCGAGAAGTCGGCGATCCGTTCGGCGAGTTCCTCTTCGGTGATGTACCCCTTGTCGAGGAAGAACTGGGTGATCCCACCCAGCCACTTCTCGTAGTAGCGGTACTTGAAGTAGTCGAACGGGTTCATGGCCTCGGCGCCGGTGCGTAGATCGGCCCACGTCCATTCGTCCTTCAGCGCGGTCGGCACGTCGTCGATGGGGTAGGGCGGCACCGCGGAGCCGAGATGGTTGGACAGACCCATCATTGCGACGTGGACGCCGAAGATGCGCTTCTCCCAGTCCTCGACGAAGACCCGCTTCTCCAAGGTCAAGGGTTCCGGCAGGCCCTCGAGCCCGCCGAGGTAGTGCTGCAGTTTCATGATGCCGAGCTTCCTTCTGTCGTCGGGGTATCCGCGTGTGCCGAGGATTGATCGGTGCGCCTGGTCATCGCCGTGGCCGCGTACTCGGAGAGCAAGCCGAAGGTCGCGCCGAGGACGCATGCCACCGCGGCGACCAGACCGGGGTGGGAGATGGTGGTGATCGTGACGTCGCTGCCGGTACCCGCCACCGTGGACACCGTGGAGGCGAATCCCACGACGACGGCGGGCGTCGTCGACAGCAGGGGAACCCACGAGGCCTGCACCATCACTGCGCTTCCGACGCCGACGGCAATGGCGGTGACCAGCAAGCTGCCTCCCATCAGATGGGCCGCATAGAGACTGGCCGAGGCGATCACGACGCCGACGAGGTTCGACGCCACCGAACGGCCCCACCCCGCAACGCCACCGCCGACGAAGAAGAACGACGCCCAGGCGAGGAATACGACCCAGATGGGCACCGTGATGATCGTTGCAGTCAACGCAACGGCCAGCCCGCCGAGGACGCCGATGCTCAGCGTGAGGGCAGATCGAGAGTCCACGAGAACCGCCTTCAAGTTATTGGAACGAGGGGAGATGCAGTCGTGCAACGTGATTCGCTGCGGCGACGAAGCGATGACTGATCTGTTCCAAGGTTCGCGGCCGCAGGTTGCGCTGGGGTTACGCTGCCGTTTCCTCGGCCGTCGGGAACGGACAGAAAGCGCGCAGTTTCGGACGTCCGCGGTGGTGATCATCCTGGGTCGTCGTGTCCAGGCGTTGCAGTACAGCCATTCTCGGGACTCCCAGCGGGGCACTGGCGGTCCGCAGTCCCGCTGCGGCAGGCAGCGAGATCGCGCGTCGGGTGCGAGCATGTGCTGGTCGGTGTCACGAAAGGCGGCCATGAAGCCAAGGACGATCGTCTTCGCACTCTACGACAAGGTGACGCTACAAGACGTCGCCGCACCGCTCGAGATCTTCGCGCGCGCCAACGACTTTGGGGCACGGTACGAGGTCCTGCTGGCATCGCCCGACGGTGCGGCAGTGGCGACGACCGCCTTCGTGGCACTGAACGTCGACGTGTCCGTCTCGGAGGTGCCCGACCGGATCGACACACTCCTGGTGCCCGGGGGAGTGCCTGCCGACTTCACCTTCACGCCCGGCGAACACGACATCCCCGAGGAGCAGACGCCCGATGCCGTCGAGTCGGCTCTGGAGATGGTCCGCGAATTGGCACCGCGGGCTCGCAGGGTCGCCTCGGTGTGCACGGGCGCGTTCGTGCTCGCGGCACTGGGACTGCTCGATGGCCGCCGAGCGACGACGCACTGGGCGCACTGTCAGGAGTTGGCCGCCAACTACCCGAAGGTGGTCGTCGAGGCCGACTCGCTGTTCGTCCAGGACGGCCGGTTCATCACCGGCGCGGGTATCAGTGCCGGCATCGATCTGGCCCTTGCCCTCGTCGAGAGTGACTACGGCCCCGACATGGCCCGGCGCGTGGCGCGCTGGATGGTCGTGTTCCTTCAGCGTCCCGGCGGTCAGGCGCAGTTCAGTGTGTGGACCGAATCGGCTCTGCCGGTCACCAGGGGTCTCCGCGAGATCCTCGACTCCGTCGTGTGCGACCCCGGAGCAGACCACTCCATCTCGGCCATGGCGGCTCGAGCGGCAGTGAGCGAGCGACATCTGGCGCGCATGTTCCGCGAGCAGGTCGGGCTGACGCCGGCCCGATACGTCGAGCAGGCACGCCTGGAGGCCGCCAAGGTCCTCCTCGCGGCCGGCGATCACAGTCAGGAGGCGGTCGCGCGCCGCGCCGGGTTCGGGTCGGCAGACACGATGCGACGCACCTTCCGCCGCAATCTGGCGGTGTCTCCCAGTACGTATCGAAGTCGGTTCCGTACGACCGGGATCAACAGGGGCCGCGGGTAGCCGACGACGGCGTGGGAAGGCGGCTAAGACCTCTCCCTGGACGCCTTCCAGTCGCCGATCGCGGCGAGGCGTCTGCGCTGCTGTGCGGCGGCGCCGCCGTCGAGTCCCCTGTTGCGCTGCTCGAGGTTCGTGGTGACCCGTTCCCGGTGCTCGACGGGGTTGGCGTCGTCGTACTTGAACTTGGCCTCCACGCGCACGATCCTCAACCGGACGCCGCGGATGCCGGGCAGCATCCGACCGTACGGTTCGGCATCCGGCGCCACGGCGGCGTGCCGCCCCTCCGCCGCCCCTCCGGTTGGAAGTCCGACAGCTGGGTGGCGAGTATTCGCGCCTTGCCGTCGGGGTCGTCGACGATCGTTGGCTCGCAGACGAATTGGACGGCCGAGTAGTAGCTGGTGGGCACGCCGTCCTCGTCGGGGCCGCCTGCCTTCGCGCGCCAGTAGGTGGGAATGTAGGCGTAGTCGCCGATCACGGCCAGCCGCACCCGGGTGGCGGCTTGCAGGTGCGGCCACACGGGATTGGGCCGAGCCAGATGGATCAGCAGGTCGTCGCCGTGCAGGGTGAAGTGGGTCGGAACCAGCACCGGCGCTTCGGCGGGGTCGACGTTGTTGACCGCCAGGGTGCCGAATCTGTCGGTGGACGCCAGCCAGCTCTGCCACTCGTCGGCGTCGAGAGCG
>JAQSXQ010000263.1 GCA_029256565.1 Mycobacterium sp. | reverse complement strand
CTTCAGCCGTGGTTCGACGCGACGGTCTGGGTGCAATCCGACCCGGACGTGGCCTACCGTCGCGTCGTCGCCCGAGGTGACGATCCGATCGAGTTCGTCGACGAGTGGACGGCTCGGGAGATTCCCTTCCTCGCGAGCGACCGGCCATGGGCGCGAGCAACGTTGATCGCATCGGGGGAGACGTCGTCGACATCCGGCGGCGGCGATCAACCGATGCCGTACTGCGCGATCTTCCGGTAGAGCGTCGCCCTGCTCATGCCGAGTTCGCGGGCGGCGGCGGCCATCGTTTGCCCCTCCACGCCGAGCACGCGCGCGATCTCGCCGCGCTCGAAGGCCTCGATGCGTGACAGGTGACGGGTGTTGCCGGCCAACACTTCTGACGGCAGGTTGCCGATGTCGATGGAATCGGCGCGACCCGCCGCGCGCGTGATCACGGCAGTCAGCTCCGCCACGTTGCCCGGCCAGTCGTGGTTGCGCAACGCCCTGCCCGCGCCTGGATGGATGTCGACGTCGCGTCCCCGCACGCGGCGGGCGACGTGGTGCGCCAACGGCAGGACGTCCTCGGGTCGCTCGCGCAGTGGTGCGACGTCGACGACCGTGTGAACCAGGCCGGCCAGCGCCGGCGGAATGTCGGCGAACCGTTCGGCGGTGATCGCGAACGGCACCGTTGCGGTGTCGCGGCTACGCAGCACCAGGTCGCGCATGCGTTCGGCCACCCAGGTCGGCAACATGTCGACCGACCGCACGATGACTGCGGTGTGGGACTTGCCGAGTTCTGGTGCCCACAGCCCGAGCCAGGTCTGCACGTCGCTGGGCGCAGGTGCTGCGGCCGACAGGATGCGGTCGCGTGGGTACGCGTGCCGCGCTGCCTGCGCCAGCGCCGTCGCGCGTCCGGAACCGCGCTCGCCGACGGCAGCCACGATGCCGCCCGCCGCCATCCCGACCTCCGCGCGGTGCACCGCGCCGTTCCAGGCGTCGGACAGCTCGTGCAGCGTGCCCGACCCGGGTTCGAGCCGAGGCACCTCCACGCGGAACACCTGGCCCCGCGGGGTCGGTCGGCTGGTCCTTCCGGTGGTGCGGGCCAGCATCAGCGCCGTCGTCGTGCTCGCCGCCGACCGGGCGAGGGCCAGGAGCAGATCGCTCGAGGACCGCGACCACGTGGTCAGGTTGACGCTGCCCTCCAGCCGGCCAGACTCCGGGTCCAGCACCGGTACGGCAGCGCAGGTGAACGTGCACAGGCTCTGCGAGTAGTGCTGCTCGGCGCGGACCAGCGTCGGCACCCGGTCGGCCAGTGCCAGACCGAGACCGTTGGTGCCGACTTCACGCTCCGAATAGGCGAAACCAGGGGCGAGGTGCACGTCGTCGAGCGCCTTGAGCAAGCTGCGGTCACCCGACAGTCGAGACAGGACCACGCCGTCGGCGTCGGTCAGCATCATGCTCACCGGCTCGTTGGCGAGCGTGCGGTGCAGGTCGGCGAGGACCTGGTTGCCGCACTCGTAGAACAGTGAGCCCAAGTCGTCGGTACCGGTGAACACCGGCTCCACCATCTCCGGCGAGATGCCGTAGTCCTCGCTGCGCTGCCAAGAGGCCAGCAGCCGGCCCGGGACGCCGCCGTCGCCCTCGACGCCTGCGATCCGCTGCTGTTCCCGGTGCACGACCACCCGGTCCTGGGCGTCAGCTCCCATGCCGAACCTCCTGTGACCCACGTTACAAAGCGTGCCAGGAGACGGCGGCCGATTCACCAC
This sequence comes from Mycobacterium sp., assembly GCA_029256565.1. GTDB lineage: Bacteria > Actinomycetota > Actinomycetes > Mycobacteriales > Mycobacteriaceae > Mycobacterium. The sequence continues at coordinate 2,768 of JAQSXQ010000263.1, read as the reverse complement.
CCCGAGCGTCTCAGATTGAGACGCTCGGCCCCTCGGTATGGGCTCCGCACGCTCGTAGGCTCGGCTCGCAGCCTGTGACAGCCGTCACAAATCCGGGCCCGCACGCCTTCATCGAACGAGGACAGAGCATGTACCGCAAGGACGACACCACCTACTTCATCGTCGACGCCCACGTAGCCCTCTGGGACGCTCGGCCCGAGAACCAGCGCAACGTCCACGGCAAGCAGTTCATCGACTGCTTCTACGACTACCACCGCAACCTGTCACCGGAGTCCGAGGTGTGGGACTACGACGACTACCTGTACCAAGGCGGTGACCGGTTGATGAAGGACCTGTTCACCGACGGCTACGTCGACCACGCCATCTTCCAGCCGGCGCACCTCGGCGAGTTCTACTACAAGGGCTTCGGACAGGCCGACGAGGCGTCCGAACTCGCCGCCAAGCACCCCGACAAGTTGACCTACAACCACCACTTCGATCCGCGCAACGGCGAGGTGGGCCTCGACCAGCTGCGCATCGACGCAGAGCGGTTCGGCCTGAAGGGCGTGAAGCTGTACACCGCCGAGTGGCACGGCGAGTCGCGGGGCTGGAAGCTCGACGACCCCTGGGCGTACCGCTACTTCGAGGCCTGCCGCGAGCTGGGCATCCGCAACATCCACGTCCACAAGGGCCCGACCATCCGGCCGCTGGACCGCGACGCGTTCGACGTGGCGGACATCGATCACGTGGCGTCGGACTTCACGGACCTGAACTTCATCGTCGAGCACTGCGGCCTGCCCCGGCTGGAGGACTTCTGCTGGATCGCCACCCAGGAGCCGAACGTCCACGCCGGCCTGGCCGTGGCGATGCCGTTCATCCACACCCGACCCAAGTACTTCGGCCAGATCATGGGCGAGCTGCTCTATTGGATCGGTGAAGACCGCATCCAGTTCTCGTCGGACTACGCGATCTGGACGCCGCGCTGGCTGATCGAGGCATTCGTCGACTTCCAGATCCCGGACGAGTTGTCCGAGTACGCCCCCATCACCGCCGAACAGAAGAAGAAGATCCTCGGCCTCAACGCGGCCAAGATGTACGACATCCCGGTGCCCGCGGAATTGCAGCTGCCCGACGCCGACGAGACCGCCGTCGGGCCGCGTGGCGCCGACGACCTGGTGGGTGCCTGATGGACCGACGCGACTCCGTCCTCCGTGCGCTAGACGCCGTCATCGACCCGGAGCTCGACGAGCCGATCACCGAGCTGGGGTTCGTGCACACGGTCGACGTGACCGCCGACGGTGACGTGACGGTCCATCTCCGGTTGCCGACGTCGTTCTGTTCGCCGAACTTCGCCTACCTGATGGCATCGGACTCCAAGGACGTTCTCACGGCACTGGACTGGACCCGCCGCGTCACCGTCGAACTCGACGACCACCACGACTCGGCGATCATCAACGCCGGGCTGGCGGCCGACGCCGGATACCGCGGCACGTTCCGGCACGAAGCGGAGGACTCGCTCGACGAACTCCGGGAGACGTTCCGCCGCAAGGCGCACACCGCGGCGATGGAACGCTGCCTGACCGCCCTGCTGCGCGCCGACCGAACCAGGACCGAGGAGTCGATCGGCTCGGTGCGCCTTGGCGACCTGCCCGACGACGATGCGACCGCGTCCCTGCTCAAACGGCGCGCCGGCATCGGATTGTCCACCGCTCCCGATGAATTGGTGATGGTCGACCATCACGGCAACGGCTACCCGCCAGACACGGTTCCGATGGCGCTCCGCCGGGCGCGATCGACGCGAATCTCCATCGACGGCAACGCGCACTTCTGCCGAGGGTTGCTGCGCACCCGCTATGCCGACGGCGGAAGCGAAACGATCACCGCGACCGAACCCGAACTCACCCTCGTAGGAAGGAACGCACAGCGATGAGCACCATGTCTTCCCCGTCGCTCCGCTCGCCCCGGATGAGAGCCGTCCAGGTCGTCGGCTACCACCAGAACCTCGAGATGGCCGACGTTCCCGTGCCGACGCCGACGGGCCCGTTCGACGTCGTCGTCAAGATCGGCGGCGCGGGCGTCTGCCGTACCGACCTGCACATCCTCGAAGGGCAGTGGGCCGAGAAGTCGCAGGTCCAGCTGCCGTACACGATCGGCCACGAGAACGCGGGCTGGGTGCACGCCGTCGGGTCGGCGGTGACCAACGTCGCCGAGGGCGACAAGGTCATCGTCCACCCCCTCATCACCTGCGGGCTGTGCCGCGCGTGCCGCTCGGGCGACGACGTGCACTGCGAGGCGAATGCGTTCCCTGGGATCGACACCAACGGTGGTTACGCCGAATACCTCAAGACATCGGCGCGCAGCGTCGTGAAGATCGACGACGCCCTCGAACCGTCCGACGTCGCAGCCCTTGCCGACGCCGGGCTGACCGCCTACCACGCAGCCGCCAAGGCCGCGAAGCGGCTGACACCGCGCGACCGGTGCGTGGTGATCGGCGCTGGAGGGTTGGGGCACATCGGGATTCAGGTCCTCAAGGCGCTGACGCCCGCGGAACTCATCGTCGTCGACCGCAATCCCGACGCGCTCAAACTCGCCGAGGCGATCGGGGCCGACCGTGGTGTCGTCGCCGATGGCACGCACGTCGACCAGGTGCTCGAACTGACCGGCGGGCACGGGGCCGAGGCAGTCGTCGACTTCGTCGGTGAGGGCGGGGCGACCAGCGAAGGCGTCGCCATGCTGCGCGGCGCGGGGGACTACTACGTCGTGGGCTACGGCGAGAACATCGACGTGCC
>JAQSXQ010000262.1 GCA_029256565.1 Mycobacterium sp. | reverse complement strand
GCGGTGAGCAGCAGCCCACGCCGGGTGCCGTTGGACTGCAGACTGAGCCACCACGCGCGCCGACGCGACGCCTGCGCGCCGTCCTCGGGTTGCTGGTCTTGGCCGTCCAGTGCATCCAACATCGAGTCCATTGTGACAGGCGCGTCGAGTCCTGTGACAAGAGTTGCGCTTGTAAAGTTATGTGGTTGTGCCTCGCGGGTCCGCGGAGGGCATGCCGGATGTCGTCGCCGACGCGGCGAAAGTAGGGTCAAGCGCGTGATCGACCTCAAGCTCCTGCGGGAGGATCCCGACCGGGTGCGCGCCTCGCAGCGGGCCCGTGGCGAGGATCCCGGACTCGTCGACGCGCTGCTGGCCGCCGACACCGCACGGCGGGCCGCCATCTCCACCGCCGACAACCTGCGCGCCGAACAGAAGGCAGCCAGCAAGCGGGTGGGGTCGGCGTCGCCCGAGGACCGGCCGGCGCTGCTGGCCACCGCCAAGGAACTCGCCGAACGGGTCAAGGCCGCGGAAGCCGACCAGGCCGCAGCCGAGCAGGCGATGACGGCAGCGCACATGGCAATCGGCAACGTGATCGTCGACGGCGTGCCCGCCGGTGGCGAGGACGACTTCGTGGTGCTCGAGACCGTCGGCGACCCGCCCACGTTGGACGACCCGAAGGACCACCTCGAACTCGGCGAGGCGCTCGGCCTCGTCGACATGGAGCGCGGCGCCAAGGTCTCCGGGTCGCGGTTCTACTTCCTGACCGGTTACGGGGCGCTGTTGCAGCTGGGCATCATGCAGCTCGCGGTCCGGCTCGCGACCGATGCCGGGTTCACGCTGATGATCCCGCCGGTGCTGGTGCGCCCCGAGGTGATGGCGGGCACCGGGTTCCTCGGCGCCCACGCCGACGAGATCTACCGGCTCGAGGCCGACGACATGTACCTCGTCGGCACCTCGGAGGTGCCGCTCGCCGGCTACCACTCCGACGAGATCGTCGACCTGTCCGACGGTCCGCTGCGCTACGCCGGGTGGTCGACGTGCTTCCGCCGTGAAGCGGGCAGCTACGGCAAGGACACCCGCGGCATCATCCGCGTGCACCAGTTCGACAAGGTCGAGGGCTTCGTCTACTGCAAGCCCGAGGACGCCGAGGCCGAACACCAGCGGTTGCTGGGCTGGCAGCGCGAGATGCTCGCGGCGATCGAGGTGCCCTACCGCGTGATCGACATCGCCGCAGGCGATCTCGGCTCGTCGGCGGCCCGCAAGTTCGACTGCGAGGCGTGGGTGCCGACCCAGGGCACCTACCGCGAACTCACGTCGACGTCGAACTGCACGACGTTCCAGGCTCGCCGGCTGTCGACCCGGTACCGCGACGAGAACGGCAAGCCGCAGATCGCCGCGACGCTCAACGGGACGCTGGCCACCACCCGCTGGCTGGTGGCCATCCTCGAGAACCACCAGCAGCCCGACGGCAGCGTTCGGGTACCCGAGGCCCTGGTGCCCTACGTCGGAAGGTCGGTGTTGACTCCATGAGTATGAGCGAGCGTGCGAGCGAATCATGAGTAAGACGGAACTGAGGACGTTCGAACTCGATGAGGCCGAACTGCGCACGTGGTTCGGCTTCGGCGTCGCAGGCAACTTCGCCGGGCACCTCGAGCAGGCGGGCGAGGCAGCGGACTTCGTCAACGTCACCAGTGAGGGCACGGCGCCGAAGGGCATCTTCCCTTGGTACGCACCGGGAGTCGACGGCTTCCTTGGTGAGTTCCCGCTGTCGCACGACACCGTGGCACTGCCCAAGAGCGACACCCCGCTGAACCTGCAGATCGAACCCGAGGTCGCCTTGGCGTGCCACGTGGTGTGGGACGGCGACACCGTGGTCACGCTGCAGCCGTTCGCGCTCGGCGCGTTCAACGACTGCTCGATCCGACGGCCGAACGCGCTGAAGATCAGCCACAAGAAGAACTGGGGTCCCGCATCCAAGGGCGTCGCGCGGCAGTTCTTCGACGTGAGTGACCTGACCCCGGACGGCCCCACGTCGACCCTGCGGCTGCTGTGCCACCTGCGCACCGCCGACGGTCAGGAGCACGAGTACGGCGTGGACAGCCCGCTGCTCGGCTACTCGTACTACGGCGAGGTGCTGCTCGACTGGATCACCGAGCGGCTGGCCAACCAGAAGGGTTCGGCAGACACTCCGCTCGAGGACGTCGGCGCGCTGATGGTCGCGAGCGGCCGGCCGTCGAAGGTCCTCATCGGGATCGGCGCGACGCGCTACACCGAACTCGGCGAGTCGACCTATCTGCAGCCGGGCGACGAGGCCATCGTGCGCGTCTACGACACCGCCAGCGACGCTTACTCCGAACTCCGTCAGACGGTGTCCGCGGGCTGACGTCCACCCGCGAGCGTGCGTGTCTGCGGGCGACACGCCGGTCCCGAACACGACTTCACGCACGCTCGCCGACCGCGTCGGTCATCGACGAACCGCCCGGACGGCGACCATCTCGCGCGTACGATGAGCCCACTGATCAGCGCCGAAGCCGCAACGACTCTCGGCGGAACGGGGGTCCTCGATGTCCAGCGTGACCGTTAGCCAGCTGTGGCGATTCCCGGTGAAGTCGATGGGCGGCAACCAGGTCGACGAACTGCGCATCGACCGCCGCGGGGTGCACGCCGACCGACTGTGGGCGGTGCGCGACGTCGAGAAGGGCGTCACCGCGTCGGCGCGCAGGGTTCCGACGCTGCTGGGTTGCTCGGCGCGGTACGTGACCGAACCCGATGCCGACGCCGGACCGGGCAATGCGCCGAACGTGGTCATCACGTTCCCCGACGGCCGCGAGTTGACTGGCGACGATCCCGCCGTGCACGACGCGCTGTCCGAATTGGTAGGCCGCGAGATGCATCTGACGGCATTGCCACCGCACGACGACACCAGCCAGCACCGCATGTCGATGAACGACTCGCTGGCCAACTTCTCGCCGGCCATGGTTCGGCAGGACTTCGGCCTCGGCGACGCCGAGGAGCTACCCGACACGTCGGTCTTCTCGACGCGTCAGATCATCACGCTGGCAAGGTATTCGACGCCACCTGGCACGTTCGTCGACCTGAGCCCCGTGCATGTGCTGAGCACCGCCAGCCTGCGTGACCTGGCCGCCGGTGGCGCGCCGTACGACGTGCGCCGGTTCCGGCCGAACGTGTTGGTCGACGTGGACGCACCCGATCGCGAGTTCCCCGAATCCGGGTGGGTGGGTGGCGAGGTGACGGTCGGCAAAGCGGTTCTGCGCGTGACGAATCCGACGATCCGCTGCGTGGTGCCGACGCGTCCACAGGCGGACCTCGACCTGGACCGTGCGCTCACCCGCCAGCTGGCCGAGCGCACCAACCGGTTCCTCGGTGTCTATGCCGACGTCCGCACGCCCGGGGTGGTGCGGGTGGGCGACACCGTGACCGTGCGGGTCGCGTCACCGCCCAACGCGGCGCAGCGTGCCGCCAGCGCAGCCACCAAGGTCGCGACGAGAGGCATGCAGCGCTTGCTCGAGGCGACAGTGCTGCGCGGCCGCACCTAGTCAGACGGCAGCGAGCGTGCGCGAACTCGGGTTCTGTCGCGGCGTGTCGCCCGCAGACACGCACGCTCGCCGGAAGTGGGGACTAGTCGGGCAGCAGCTCGCCGAGCACGGCCAGGAACTCCTCGGCCCGCTCGGGCGTGAACGCGGGCGCGAGCTTGGTGCCCGGCACGTCCAGCGTGACCAGCGTCGGCTTCAACGGACGTCCGACGTCCAACGGCAGCCACCGCTTCAGGTCCGAGCTGCCCCACAGCCGGAAGCGGTTCAACAGCCCCAGTGACTCGGAGCGGTACCCGCGCACCGACGACAGCGGAATGACCTTCGACGTTCCCGACGGAAAGTGATAGCGGCGCAACGTGATCGCGTGCTTGTCGAGCTGGATCAACCCGTCGTCGTACTGCTGGGCGGTCACGCTCGCCGGCTTCGCAACTCGTGACCCTTGGACGTGAGGCACCGGCCGTTGGTCAGGTTCCACTGCCAGCCGTGCAGGTTGCACGTCAACGTGTTGCCCTCCACCACACCGAACTTCGACAGGTCCGCCTTGAGGTGCGGGCAGCGCCGCTGCATCTCCCAACCGTCCATCGTGATCGACGCCGTGTCGTCGTGCGCTTCGGCGAACCAGCCGTCGGCGTAGGCGATCCGCTCGTCGGTCAGGCACTTGAAGAACGTGTACAGGTACTCGTTGTAGCCGCCGACCCGCCACGCCTTGAAACGCGTGGACAAGAAGATGGTGTTGACCCAGTCCGGTTCGTCGTCCCGGAGCACGGTGCGCACCAGTTCCGGTGCGATCTCGAAGCCGTAGCGGAACTTCTCGTCCGGAATCGGCTCGCGCACAGCGCGCTTGGGGAAGTCGAGCACGATCGTCTCGGCACCTAGGCGCAGCTCCACCGGGTATCCGATGCCGTCGCAGATCTGATCGGTCTGCAGCATGATCGGCTCGAACTTCGCCCGCAGCGGCTCCAGCAGCGAGTCGCCTTCCGCGGG
>JAQSXQ010000261.1 GCA_029256565.1 Mycobacterium sp. | reverse complement strand
GGAGCGGGAGGGGGCCTTCGTCGGACCGGGCGGCGGTGGCTAGACCGAGGCCGCCTCGTTCAACTCGTTGAGCGTGTTGGTCGCATCGAGGTACTCCTGCACCCACCGCTCGATGACGGCCGAGGTCTTCTCGACCTTCTCGAACTGGCCCACCACCTGGCCCACCGGGTTGAAGGCGACGTCGACGCTCTCGTTGGGGTACTTGTTGGTGGCCGCGACCGCAATCCCGGAAACCATGAACTGCAGCGGCATTCCGAGCGGCTTGGGGTTCTCCGGGTTCTCCCAGGCCTCGGTCCAGTCGTTGCGCAGCATGCGCGCCGGCTTGCCGGTGAACGAACGGCTACGGACGGTGTCGCGACTGCCCGCCTTCACGTACGCCGCCTGCTGCACGGGGGTGTTCTCGGCCTCCTCGACCATGAGCCACTGCGATCCCGTCCAGGCGCCCTGCGCGCCGAGCGCGAGCGCCGCGGCGATCTGCTGGCCGCTGCCGATGCCACCGGCCGCCAGGACCGGAACCGGTGCGACCTCCTTGACCACCTGTGGCCACAGCACGATCGAGCCGACCTCGCCCGAGTGGCCGCCGGCCTCGCCGCCCTGGGCGATGATGATGTCGACGCCCGCGTCAGCGTGCTTGCGCGCCTGGCTCGGTGAGCCGCACAGCGCGGCGACCTTGCGGCCCTCGGCGTGGATGTGCGCGATCATGTCCGGCGGCGGCGTGCCGAGCGCATTGGCGATCAGCGTCATCTTGGGGTGCTTGAGCGCGACCTCGACCTGCGGAGTGGCGGTTGCCTCGGTCCACCCGAGCAGCTGCAGGGTGCTCTCGTTGTCCTCCGCGGTGAGCGGGACGCCGTGGTCGGTGAGGATCTTCTTGGCGAAGTCGAGATGCTCCTGCGGGACCATGTCCTGCAGCATCTTCGCCAGCTCGTCGGCGGACAGGTTCGCGTCCATGCCCTCGTACTTGTTGGGGATGACGATGTCGACGCCGTACGTGTGGTCGCCGATGTGCTCGTCGATCCAGTTCAGCTCGATCTCGAGCTGCTCGGGAGTGAACCCGACGGCTCCCAGGACGCCGAATCCGCCGGCCTTGCTGACGGCGACCACGACGTCGCGGCAATGTGTGAAGGCGAAGATCGGGAACTCGATGCCGATCTGATCGCAGAGGGGGGTGTGCATGCCAGCTCCTAGGTGGGGCTCGAGCGGTGAGCTTCGAATTGGAACGTGTTCTAGTTTAGTACCCGCCAACCCCGCTCCGGGTCAATCCTGGGGATTCCACGGCGTGCATCGGGACTCGACAGCGCCGGAGAATGTCATTACCGTTTTTCGCGAATCGCGTTGCAACACGTGATCGTCTCGACGAAGGACCGCAGACCGTGACGCACTGGCTGAACCACTCGCTCGTCCTCGCCTCCGACTACCGCATTCCCGACCCGGAACGGGTGCTTCCGCTGCTCGAACGCCGCCAGGACGCGCTGGCCGACCTCGGCGCGCACCACGTCCTCGTGTACACCTCGACGACCGAACCGGACCGCGTCATGGTTCTCATGGCGATCCACACCCGCGAGACGATCATCGAACTGTTGCGGTCGCGGGTCTTCTTCGACTGGTTCGACGCCGTCGGCGTCGAGGACATCCCGGCCGTGTTCGCGGGTGAGCTGATCGACCGACTCGACCTCGTCGGTGAGACGACGCCGACCGCGCCGGAGGTGATGGTCTCGGTGGTGACCCCGGTGGCGAGCGTCCCCGGGCTCGTCGACCACGTAAGGGAAACCGCAGGCGACCTGCGAGCCGCGGGCGTCCGCAAGACCTCGGTGTTCAGCGCGTTCGACGACGAGCGCGAGGTGATGATGCTGTTTCAGATCGACGACGAGCGCCACGCCCGACACTGGCTGCGCGATTCCGAGCTGAACTCCGAATGGCTGGGCCGGGCCGGGATCGGCGCCTATCCACCCGTCTTCATCGGCAGGTTGCGCCAGATACTGCGCATCCCGACTCCAGGTATCGAGGACACCACGGGCGGCAACTGATGTACGTCTGCCTGTGCGTGGGCGTCACCAATCAGACCGTCACCGACGCCGTGGCGGCCGGCGCAAGATCGTCCAAGGACGTCGCCGCGGCCTGCGGCGCAGGCTCGGAGTGCGGTCGCTGCAGACGCACGGTGCGCGCGATCATCGACGCCCACCCCGGCGCCGCAGCAGGCGCGCCGACGCGGGACGACCGGGGCCGCTGACCTCGAGCACCGGCCAGCCCTGCTTCGCCGCCTCCGCAGCGAGCCGCGACCGCGGGTTCACCGGCCGGGGCGACCCCACCTCCCGCATCAACGGGATGTCCTCGTCACCGTCGGCGTAGAAGTAGCTGCGCGACAGGTCGACGTCGTTGGCCTCACTGAAGCGGCGGGCGGCCGCGGCCTTGCCAGGCCCCCACACGACCGGCCGGATGATGCCGCCGTTGAGCGCTCCGCGCTCGTCGGTGTCGAAGTGGTTGCAGATGACGTGGTCGATGCCCAGGTAGCGCGCCACCGGCTCGGCGTGGATGGTCAGCGCCGACGAACTCAGCACGACGGTGTGGCCGCGGTCCTGGTGGGCCGCGACGATTCCGCGCATCGTGTCGAAGACCCGTGCCTGGATGTGCGTGCGGAACAGGTACTCGCCGAGATCGTCGAGATCGGCCAGCAACTCGCCGTGCAGGTATCCGGCCGCCCGCAACATCAGCCGTTCGAACTCCATCCGCCCCAGCCGGTAGCGCACCGATGCCTCGATCACGCCGAGCACCTCGCCGATGCGCGCCTGCCTGCTGCGGATGCGGTGGCCGGCGTGCACCGTCGCGGTGAATCCGGAGACCAACGTGCCGTCGAGATCGAAGAACGCACCGATGCGCGCGTCGGCCGCGCTCGACGCGATGGCCGACAATTGCGGGTGCGGGGTCATCTGCCTCCTGGAGCCGCTGGGCCGAGTCGCTGGTGAGTCGCTGTTGTGCCGAGTGCGGTCGGCGTCCGACCCCATTTGAGCATCACTGACTGACTCGCGGGGGTGCAGACGGTAGCCGATAGGTACGAAGTCGGGCTCATCGGCTAGGTTCGATCACAGTAGTTTCGTTCTTGCCTGGTTCAGTCGGAAGCCTCGCGAGCATGAAAGCAGCGCCGATTCGCAGCCAGCGATGCGGCCGAACAGGGAAGATGGGCCTTGGACGAACAACGCGAAGCATCAGCCGCCAGCGCGGCCTCATCGTCGTCATCGGCGTGTGAGGTCAGCGAGCGGCAGATCGGGGAGGTCGCCGTCGTGGCACCCTCCGGCGTGGTCGACATGCTGACCGCGCCACAGCTGGAAGGGGCGATCCGTACCGCCCTCAGCAACAAGCCGGCCGGTCTCGTAGTCGATCTCACCGCGGTCGAGTTCTTGGCCTCGGCGGGCATGGGCGTCATCGTGGCAGCACACGAGGAGAAGGACGACGGCACGAAGTTCTGCATCGTCGCCGAGGGCCCGGCAACCAGCCGACCGCTGAAGCTCGTCGGCATTGCCGACATCGTGCCGCTGTACGCCACCCTCGACGAAGCGCTCGCCGCACTCGATTCCTGAGGTACCCGTGAACTCGGCTTGCAGACACGCTTACCGAGAGGATCGACCGGGTAAGCATCACCTGCCATGATCGATTCGATGTCCACCGCCGACGTTGCCAACGCGGAGCACTTCGAGCGACTCGAGGCTGCCGCCGACGCACGCACTGCCGCCCAGATTCGCGATGAGTTCGCCGCGTGGCTGCGGACCTTCTTCACGCTGGACCCCACCCGGACCAGTGATCTCGTCCTCGCGATCAACGAGGCGCTCGCCAACTGCGCGGAGTTCGCGTACGTCGGCGCGCCGCGCGCGGGCACGATGGATCTGCAGGCCTGGTTCGAGCCGGCCGAGTCGACCATCGTCGTGGTGATCGCCGACCGCGGGTGCTGGCGCAACCCCGAGTCGCCACGGGCGCTCAGCCGGGGCCGCGGCATCCCGCTCATGGAGGCCCTCGCAGACCGCTCCTCGATCGAGGCGTCGGAGGCAGGCACGCAGGTCCGGCTCGAGTGGACGAACGTCGGACGCGCCGAACCCCGCTAGCGCACCACTCCCTTGCCGGTGACCAGCGGCATGTCGAGCGTCGTCCGGATGCCGGGTGCCGCGGCCACCACGTCTGGGATCCCGTTGACGATGCGCCCCGCCGCCGCGAGGATCGCGGCGTAGTTGTGGTCGCCGTTGCGGCTGGTCGGGCACACGTCCATCACGTATGACGGCTCACCGGTGATCTCCACCCGGTAGGACCCGCCCTCCTGGGCCGGCTGCGCCCAATCGGGCCGCAGATCGCCCCGCAGGCGGGTGATGTGTTCGACCACGATCACCGGACGGCCCTGCACCATGCCCTCTATCTGGAAGCGCAGCGCGGCGACGGTCCCCTTGGCGATCGTGCCGACCGCGACGTCGATGTCCTCGGGAGCCGGTTCCTGCTCGACGGAGTCCCTGATCTCGTCGACCTCGACGCCGAGCCCGGCA
>JAQSXQ010000260.1 GCA_029256565.1 Mycobacterium sp. | reverse complement strand
TCACTTGCATGTCAACGGTCGGTCGAGTCGCGACCGGATGACGGCGGCGGCGGCGCCGTCGGGCCCGGCTGACAGTGCGGGCACCACCACGTCCGCCGTCTCTCCGGGTCGTTGGACACCTCGGCCACCACCCGAATCGGCGTACCGCACCGCAGGCACGGTCGGCCCGCGCGGCCCGCCACCCAGTGCTGCTCGCCCTTGCGCTTGTTGCCCGTCGTGACCTGCATCGCGCCGGGCACCGTGGCGGAGTGGCGTAGTGCGCGGGCACCGAGTTCGAGTAGTGCGACGACGTCGACGGACTGCACCGGAGTCCACGGGCTGTGGCCCCGCAGGAACGCCAACTCGTTGACCCAGAGATTGCCGAAGCCGGCGACGCACCGCTGATCGAGCAGCGCCGCGACGAGCGGCCGTCGGGGATCTGACAGGACGCGTCGAGCAGCCTCGTCCAGGTCCCAGTCCGCGCGCAGCGGGTCCGGACCGAGGTGACCGACGACGTCGGATTCGTCCCTCGTCCGGATGAGTTCGACGATCGGTAGCCGCACCCCGTAGGCGGCCGGGCCGTCGGTGCGCAGCACGACGCGGACGTCGGGCATGACCGTGGGCGGGAGCCACCGCCCCTCGGCCGACACGGTCCAGGATCCGGACATCAGCAGATGGGTGTGCAGCGTGACGCCGTCGGACAACCGGGTCAGTAGATGCTTGCCGTGGGTGTCGTGGCCCAGCACCGTCAGCCCGGCGAGGTCGTCGGTCGCATGGGCGGGCACGCGCAGCTCGCCGCGGGTCAGGACCCGGTCGAGCAGCGCGGTGTCGAGGCGGCGGGCCAACGCGTAGACGGTGTCACCCTCTGGCACCTCTCCATCGTCCTCGACGAAGGCCTCCATTGGTGACGGCGACGTCACATTCGGCTCGCCGAAACGTGGTGTGGCACGGTCGGTACGGGGTAGAGCAGCGGTGAACGAATCCCGAAATCTCTTGGAGGAACAGTGGCTAGCGGTGTTGCAACGGTGTGGTTACCAGTCGAGGACATGAGCAGGGCAGTGAAGTTCTACGGCGAGACGCTCGGGCTCACCGTGAAGAACGAGGGCGATGACTGGTCGGAGGTCGACGGCAACGGAGTCACGATCGGTCTCAACGCCCGCGAGTCGACGCACGGAGGAGCGGGCGGGGGAGCGATCCTCACGTTCCAGCCCGACGTCGACCTCTACGACGAGATCGTCCGCCTCACCGATGCGGGGGTGAAGTTCATCGACGAGGTGGCTCAGCACCCGTGGGGCAAGATCGCGACGTTCAAGGATTCGGAGGGCAACGACCTCCAGCTCTTCGAGCCGCCCGCGGAGTAGTCGAGCGCCGTCGGTTGCCCAACCACTCGCCAGTATCCTGCTGCGAGTGGCACGCGACCGATCCGATGACAGCGCACGCATCCGCCGCGGGGTGCGCATCGCGCTGCCCGGCCGCCGCGATCCGGCACCCATCGCCGGGCAGCGCAGGCGGGCGGGTCGCGAGATGGGCGACCTGCACACCCGCAAGGTCTTGGACCTGACCATCCGGCTTGCGGAGGTCATGCTGTCGTCGGGTGCCGGCACCGCGGACGTCATCGCGACCGCCGAGGACGTAGCCCTGGCATATCGCCTGACCGACTGCGTCGTCGACGTCTTCGCGACCACCGCGATCGTGTCGGCGCTCCCGACGGCGGACAGCCCGCCGGTGACGATCGTGCGGGCGGTCCACGTCCGATCGACCGACTACACGCGACTCGCGGAACTCGATCTACTGGTGCAGCGCATCACCTCTGGCGGCGTCACCGTCGACGAGGCGCACGACGCAATGGACGAGTTGACCGAGAAGCCGCATCGCTATCCGCGCTGGCTGGCCACCGTCGGCTGGGCCGGGTTCGCGCTCGGCATTGCGATGCTGCTCGGGGGTACGTGGCTGACGTGCGTGCTGGCGGCGGTCACGTCCGCCGTGATCGACCAGACCGGCCGTCTGCTGAACCGGATCCAAACCCCGTTCTTCTTCCAGCACGTCACGGGTGCGGCCATCGCGACGCTCGTGGCCGTCGCCGCGTACCTGTTCGCTGGGCTGAATCCAACGGCGCTGGTGGCCACCGGAATCGTGATGCTGCTGTCCGGGCTGACGTTCGTCGGCGCCATGCAGGACGCCGTCACGGGCAACATGCTCACGGCCGTCGCACGACTCGGCGAGGCACTGTTCCTCACGTCGGGCATCGTCGTCGGCATCGTTGCCGGACTCCAGGTCGCGACGCTCGCCGGCATCTCGATCGAACTCCACGTCGACGCCACCGAGAGCTTCATCATTCCCAATCAGCCGCTGACCATTGCCATCGCGGTATTGGGCGCGGGCTTGGCCGGCGCGTGCCTGACCGTGGCGAGCTACGCCCCGCTGCGGTCGGTGGTGATTGCAGGGGTGGCCGCGGCCAGCGCGGAATGGCTCCTGATCGCACTCGGGACGGCGGGCCTTGGCCAAGTGGTCGCCACCGGGATCGCTGCAGTCGCGGTCGGGTTCGTGGCCACGCTCATCTCCATCCGCAGGCAGGCGCCTGCCCTGATCACCGCGACGGCCGCGATCATGCCGATGCTTCCGGGCCTCGCGGTCTTCCGCGCCGTCTTCTACCTCGCGGTGGACGGGAACTTCGACGACGGTCTGGCGCAGATGCTCTCGGCGACGGCCGTGGCCCTGGCGCTGGGCAGTGGCGTCGTCCTCGGCGAGTTCGTCGGCTCGCCGCTGCGGTACCGCGCCGGACGACTCGGCGGCTTCTTCCGCATCGAGGGACCACCGGGACTGCGCCGTGCCGTGGGACGTGTCGTACGCCTGCAGCCCGCCGAGCCGGATCAGGCGAGCGCCACGGGGAGCCATCGATCGCTGAGCGTCGCGCTCGAGCCGATGTGGTCGGACGGGCAGGACGACGACGAGTCACGTCTGGGACGGGATGACGACGACGGGCGCGGCGACCGGTAGCACCGTCGCCGAATTCGCTGCGGGCGGGTCCGCATCGGGTGCATCGTTGTTGGGATCGGTAGCGGGTTCACCTGCGATGTACTCGATGCCGACGGCACCGCCACGGGGGTGGGCCACGAGGGGGGATTTCACGTGATTCGACTGTCTCGCTGGGCTACGGCAGCCGCGGTGGCCGCCGGCCTGACCATGTCGGGCCTCGGCGCGGCCACGGCCATCGCCGAAGGCCCGAGCTACCAGGGCGGCAACTGCCCGCCGGGCCAAACCTGCACGCACTGGTGCCCTGGCGCTCCGCTTCCCCCGGGCAGTCAAGTCCTGAGCTGGGATTGGAACGCGTGCCACGACTGGTACTGGAACTCCGACGGCATCATCGACGTCACCACGAACACCATGTACCCGTGGTCCGGCGCACCGCGACCCGCAGCACCGCCGCCTGTGCTGGCGCCGGCACCGCCCCCTCCGCCGCCGCCGGGCCCGCGCCCGTTCTGCACCCCGCGTGGATCCCTGTTCATCATTCCGCCGATCTGCGACGAGATCGGCTACTGATGTTCCGCATCGATGGGATCAACGGCGAGAGCATCGTCGTCGACGGCAACTGGGTCGAGAAGCTGCGTACCGGCTCGTCGCGTGGCCGCAACCCCGCCGACCAGTACTCCGGCACCGACGTCAAGGAGTTCAGTAGGCGGAAGAAGCTCTTCGGCACCGAGAAGGAGCACCTGCTGCAGGTCACCGTGAGCGTCGGCACGTTCTACTCGCTGCAGGTTCCCGCCGAGCGTCGTGCCGACGTAGACGCTCTCATCGCCGAACTCGAGAGGGCACGCGAGAGCGCCACCTCCTGACGGGTCCGCTCAGCGCGCGAAGTCGGCCGGGCGGAACTTCCCGTCGGCGAGCTTGCCCTCGATCTCCTCGAGGCTCCTCCCGGTGAGGTCGGGCATCCGGAAGTAGACGAACACCCACGCGGCCACGTTGAACGCGGCGTACAACCACATCGACGGACCGACACCGATGGCGGTGATGAGCGACAGCAGTGTCAACGTGATGAACAGGTTCGTGGCCCATAGCGCGGCCGATTGCGCGGCAGTGCCCGCGGGACGCACGGCCAGAGGATAGGTCTCCGAGCCCGTCAGCCAGCCCATCAACTGCAATCCGCCCGCGTTGAAGAGCATGAACACGATCAGGCACGCGATGATGAAGGGCATCGAGTCACGTCCGCTGTTGCCCGTGACGAAGAGCAGGCCGAGGACGAACAGGCTGACCGCCGCACCGGGAATCATGATCAGCGTCAGCCGGCGCCTGCCGACCCGGTCGATGATCGCCAGTCCGCCGAGTTGCGCGAGCAGGTAGGTCACACCGAGCGCCACCGACACCTGAAGGGCCACCGAGGTGTCGAACCCGTTGTCGGTGAGGATGGTCGGCGAGTAGTAGATGATCATCTCGATGCCGCTGAGCTGAGTGAAGATGGCGATGCCGCACCCGAGTATCAGCGCCGGGCGCACCCACGCCTCGCGCAGACCAGGCCACCCCCGGGTCGCGGCGGTCCGCTCTTCCCTGGC
>JAQSXQ010000259.1 GCA_029256565.1 Mycobacterium sp. | reverse complement strand
CGCGTCGGCGGGATCTGCGTGGTGACCTCGGTCGACCGCGGTGGAGGTGCAGCGGTGGACTGGGTCGGCGTCAGCGGCATCGGGTCAACGGGGTTGGTACCGATGGGCATTGGCGTCGACGAAGCTGCCAGGGCGGCTTGTACGGCCTTGGGATCCACGGTCGTCGTCTCGTCGTCGCCGGCCTCTGCGGCCTCGGACGAGTGGAAGAGCCGGTCATAGTCCGCCGACATGTGTGCCTCTCGGGGTTGGAAGACGATGGAACGCGAAGCGAGGTGGGCGAGACGGTCCAGCCAGACGGCTCGGACCCGCCCCGCCCACCTCCATGCCTCGTGGTGCTACGCGAACATCCCGGTGACGCCGGCTTCGGTCTGCGCCATGGTCTGGCCGGCCTCGCTGATGGTCATCGCCAGGTTCTGCAGTGCGTTGTTCAGCTCGAGAGATGCCTCGTCCCAGCGCATCTGCACGGCCTGGTAGGCCTCCGAGCCCGAGCCACCCCAGACTGCGGCCAGGGCGCCGAGCGACGCCTTGCCCTCGTCGAGCAGACCCGCGGTCGTCGCGACCGATCCCTGAATCTCGCCCGAGCCACCCTCGATGCCGGCGAAGTTCCAAAGCTGTTCACCCATGTTCATGTCTCCGTTTCTGAGTTTGGTTGGTCTGGATCAGAGGTTCATTGCGGTCGTCAGCGCCGAGGTCTGATCCTCGTCGGTCGACGTGTACTGGGTGCCGGACGTGTGGATGTTGCCCGAGATGTCGTTCAGCTGCTGAATCTGCGCCTGGGCAGCCTCGTGGAAGCGGACGAGCGCAGCCTGTGCGGCAGTTCCCGCCTGGCCGTGCCACTGGCCGGCGAGCGAGCCCGCCGTCGACTCGACCTGAGCGATGACGCCCTTGAGTTCTCCGGAGATGCGCTCGAAGTTGGCTGCCTCCTTGGCGAGGACAGCGGCATCGGTATTCATCTGTGCCATCGGTGTTTACCTTTTCTCTTTTCCTGTGTCCTCACCACGGGAAATGGCGAGTCCTTCCGCCCCCTTGGGCCGGGAAGTCTTGTGTCGTGGACGACTCACCAGTCGTCGTCCTCGTCCTCGCTCAGGTCATGAGCGAGTGGTGACGGCGCCTGCAAGCCCTGCTTGGAGCCGCCGCTCTTCTTGTTCTGACCCATGTGCCCCATGGGCCCACCGCCGCCTGCACCGTTGACCGGAGCCAGACCGGCCCCCGACCCGCCGGCACCCGCGCCCATCGGCACCTTCTCGGTGCTGCCGACCAGGTTGGCCATCAGCGGCGTCTGCGCCATCGAGCCGCCCATGCCGGGCAGCGATGCCGCCCGAACCAGACCGGCTCCGGCGCTGGCACCCGAACCTCCCACCAGCGGGTGGTTCGAGAACGGGCTGGCACCGATCAGGCCGATCTGAGCGGGTTGTGCGTTCCCCCCGCCCATTTGGCCGAAGATCGACGACATCTGCTGCAGCGGACCCGTGAGCTGCTGCAACGGCTGCGTCACCATCTGGGTGGCCTGCTGCGGGGCCTGCATCGCCATCGACCCGAGCTGCGAGCCCATCTGCATCGCCATCTGGACGCCTTGCTGAGCGCCCTGCATCGGGTTCTGCTGAGCTGCGTTCTCGGCCTTCTGCGCCTGCCCCTCGGCACGCGTGCCTGCGTGGTTCGCCATGCTGGCCGCCCGGCCACCGTGCAGCGCGGCGGACTCGACCTTCGCCCGCGCGCTGACCGTGGCGATGGACAGCTCCCGGACCACTGCCCCCGGCGCCATCGCGGCCACCCGGCCCGCTGCAGCGCCGAGCGCTCCCTGCCCGACTCCCGGAATGACGACCGGCTTGAGCGGCAGGATCGGCTCGAACAGGGTGTTCGCCGTGGTCTCGGCCTGGTAGGCGTCCATCGTGAACGCCGCCTGATTCCACATCCGGACGAAGTAGTCGGCCTCGTTGATCCCGATGGGCACGGCGTTCACGCCGAGGAAGTTCGTGGCGTGCAGGGTCGCGCGCGTCACGTGGTTCATCTCGATCTCGGGCAGCGGGGGCGTCGCCATGAGCGCTGCGGTGTACGTCGTTGCCTGCGCCGCCGCCTGCAGGGCACGCTTCTGCGCCTGCATGGCGGTCGTGCGCAGCCAGGCGACGACCGGCATGGTTGCCTGGACCGCGCGCTCACCTGCCGCGCCCGACCACGCTCCCTGCAAAGCCGACAGGCTGCTCATCAGCTCGTCTGCCTGCGTCTCGAGCAGGATCGCAAGCGCTTCCCACCCGGCGGCGGCCTGCATCATGGGCGCAGGACCGGCACCGAGCATCAGCCGGGAGGTGTTGACCTCCGGCGGCATGGCATGCCACAGCATGGTGGGAATAGCAGCGATTGCAGACATTGTTTGCTGAGCCCGAAATCAATTAAGAGTTGATGTGGTTATTACGACAGGACGGCGGCGTTCTCGCCGTCGACCGTCGTGTAAATACCGCCAATTTCCATGTAGGCGGCACCGGTGCGAGACAGCTCTTCCTGCGCGAATGCGTTGAGGGCGAGAGCCTGTGCACCCTCGGTGGCGAATGCCATCGCCGCCTGCAGGGACACCTCGTCCGCGCCGGCCGGCATAAGTACTGTTACCTCGGCACTTGCGGCCGTTCCGCCGGCCAGTCCGCGGGCGCCATTCGCGACCACCTGGCCGCCGATGCCGACCGCCGCGGGGTTGTGAGACATGGGTTGCATTGCGCGATCTCCTTACCTATTCCGAACCGACTGGACAGCGCACGATTCGGCGGTAATGCGAGATCCAATGATCCCTAGCATGTGATCCCCCGACCCGTTTGCTAGTCAATCGTAGCGAGCGTTGCTGAATGACTGATGAGAATGTTACCGGGCCCCCGGGGGTGCCGGGAACACTTCTTCTGCCGGGGGGTCGACGTACGGGGCCTGAACGACTTCCTTGCCGTCGGGCGAGACGAGAAACGCCTGGCCAGGCGGCCGACGCTTGAGCTTGATCTCGCTGGACGGAAACTCCGCCTTCTCGCCCGAGAGGAACAGCGTCGGCGAACCAGCGCCGTACGCAGCGCCCACGAACTTGTCCATCGTGGCCCGGTGGGCCTGGCTCATCTGACACGTCACGATCAGATGCAGGCCGATGTCGGCAGCGGCCGGCAGCAATGGTCCCAGTGGCGCCATGGGTGGCATGACGCCGCCGGCGGCCACGATCATGTGCCAGTCGTCGACCAGCAGCACGACGTCGGGACCGGTCCACCACGACCGCGCCCGCAGCTGCGCGGTGGTCAGGTCGGGCGGCGGGAGCCGCTTCTGCAGATTGGCCGCCAGGGCCTTGATCGACTCCTCCAGCGAGGAGTTGTTCCTGTTGACGGCACCGGCGGCCAGCAGATGGCTCTGCGGGACGGCGTCGAGCAGACCCGATCGGTAGTCGGCCAGCATGAACCGCACCTGCGAGGGGTCGTTGCGCGCGCAGATCGCCGACGCGACCGCGTGCGCGATCGTGGTCTTGCCCGACTTCGGCGCCCCGAAGATCAGTAGGTGCGGCGTGGCGTGCATCGGGTTGTACGCCACCGACAGGTCCGACTCGCGCAGGCCGATCGGCACCGTCCACCTGGTCCGGTAGTCGCTCTCCGGCCCCGGCGGACTCGGATCGAGGTCGTGGAGGTAGATGCGCTCGGGCAGCACCCGGACCTGTGGCGCCTGATCTGTGTGCAGCGACGAGATGTGGGCCACCGCGGCGGTGATCGCAGGCACCATGTCCTGCGCGCTGTGCACGCCGTCGAGACGCGGCACCCCGATCATCAGGTGGTGCTTCTCCGTCGACACCGCGCGGCCGGGCCGGTTGGTGGGGATCTCCCGGGTGATCCGGTCGATCTGCGTCTCGTTGACGTCGCCGAGCCGGAACTCCACCTTGGTACCGAGGTAGTCGCGCACGCGCGCCTTCAACTCGGTCCAGCGCGGCGTCGAGATGACGCAGTGCACGCCGAAGGCAAGGCCCTGACCGGCGAGGTCCTGCACGACCGGCTCGAGGTCGGGGAACTCCTGCACGAACGCCGGCCAGCCGTCGATCACCAGGTACACGTCGCCGAACGGGTCGGCCGACGCCGGGTGGCTGGGGTCCTGCCGCAGCTGCCGATACGTCGCGATGGACCCGACCCGGTGTTGCTTGAACATCGCCTCGCGTTGCCGCAGAACGGCTTTCATCTCGGCGACCATGCGGTTGACGCGGTCGGGCTCCGACCGCGTCGCAACGCCACCGACGTGCGGCAGGTCCTCGAGGTACATCAGTCCGCCGCCGCCGAGGTCGATGCAGTAGAACTGCACCTGGCGCGGCGTGTGCGTCGCGGCCGCCGACAGCAGCATCGTCTGCAGGAACGTGGACTTGCCGGTCTGGGGTGCGCCGCCGATCGCGATGTTGCCACCGGCCGCCGACGTGTCGATCCCCCACACCTCCTGGCGGTGCCGGCGCGGCTCGTCCATGATCCCAAGGCCGAACCGCAGCGGTTGGGGGTTGTCCCGTTCGACGAGCTCGTTGACCGGAGTGGGATCGGTCAACGG
>JAQSXQ010000258.1 GCA_029256565.1 Mycobacterium sp. | reverse complement strand
GGCTTGTCGTTCCGGTGCTCGCGGTACCAAGCCACCGTGCGCTCGAGCCCCTCGTCGAGGTTGGTCACCGGGGACCAGCCCAGGCCGCGCATCTTCGTGATGTCGGCGCAGCGCCGCGGGGTGCCGCCGTACTGGATGGGGCCCGGGCGGATGTCCAGGTCGACGCCGACGATCGTCCCGATGCGGTGCGCGAGGTCCCGGATCGAGACCTCCTCGTCGCTACCGATGTGGTAGATCTCGCGGTGCCCGCCCTTGTCGTACATCGTGAGGATGCCCTCGACGACGTCGTCGACGTAGCAGAACGACCGCGTTTCGCTGCCGTCGCCCTGAATGTCGAACGGCGCCTTCCCTTCCGGGTGGGCGTCCTGGGCCGCGAGGGCACGCATGATGAACTGCGGCTCGACGTGCTTCCAGCCCATGTTGGGTCCAAAGACGTTGTGCGGCCGGAAGACCTGCACCTGCCGGTAGTGCTCGCGGCCGTAGTTGAAGGCGATCAGCTCGCTGACGATCTTCCCGCCGCCGTAGGAGTACCGGGGGTTGAGGCTGTCGGGCAGCATCAGCGGGATGGTCTCGGGCGTCGGGATGACGGCGGGTGTCTGGTAGACCTCGGCGGTCGAGGCGAACACCAGGTCGGGCACGCCCACGGCGCGGCCGGCGTTCGCGACGGCCATCGCACCGAGCATGCCGACCTCGAGGACGAGTTCGGGTTGGGTGTAGAAGTTCTCGGTGCCGTTGATCGCCGCGAGGTGCATGACGACCTCGGCGCCGGCGAACGCCTTCTCCAGCGCTGCCTGGTCGCGCACGTCGCAGGTGTGCAGTTCGACGTCGTCGGCGACCTCGGCGAAGCGGCTGGCATCGCCGCGGACCATGTTGTCGACCACCACGACGTCCCAGCCGTCGCGCACCAGGCGCTTGACGAGATAGGCGCCGATGAAGCCACCGCCGCCGGTGACGACGACGCGCTTACCCACGGAACGGCTCCGCGGCACCCACGGCGCCCGACTTGCCGACCGCGAAGTACGAGTCGCCGAGTTCCGACGGCGGCAGATGGCTGAAGTGGTTCCAGTAGTCGAAGACGAAGCCCTCGGGGTTCATGAATTCCTTCATGGCGCGCGGTGAGATGGTCTTGAGCGACGGGTGGTTGTTGCCGATCACGACGACCGACGCTCCGCTCACCGCGTCACCGAGCCGGCTGAAGTTGCGTTCGTCGGGGAACTCGCTGGCGAGCAGCTCCTGCGGGGTCACCGGGTCGTAGACGCCGATCTCGGCCTCGGGGTGGGCCTTCTTCAGGGCGTCGAGCACCTTGATCGACATCGAGCCGCGCAGGTCGCTGGTCTCGGGCAGACCCTTGAACGCCATGCCCACCAGGTTGATCTTCAGCGGGCTGGGCAGCTCACGGCGCTTGATCTCGCTGCTGATGAACGCGACCGTCTCCTCGGGCTGACGCTCGTTGACCACGCGGCCCGCCGAGGTGATCTCCAGCTCGATGCCGCGGCTGCGCGCGCTCTCCATCAGGATGTGAGGGTCCTTCTCGAGGCACGGGCCGCCGACGAGTCCGGGTAGCGGAATGTTCGTCCGGTCGTAACCGAGCTTGCCCGAGGAAATGACCTCGTGTGCGCTGACGCCGAACGCGTCGCACACTCGGGCGACCTCGTTGGCAAATGCGAACTGAACGTCGCGGAACGTATTGCTGACCAGTTTTGCGATCTCGGCGGTTTCGATGCTGGAAACGAGAACGATCGAATTGGTGAGTTTGCGGAAGACCGCCGCGGCGCGGTCGGCAGTCGCCTGATCGTCGGCGCCCACGATTTGCGGTAGCTCGCGCAATTCCTGCAATGCCTTGCCCTCGAGCGTGCGCTCGGGGCACATGGCGATGTCGAACGTCTTGCCGCTGGCCGCCAGGATCGGTGACACGACGTCGCGCGTCGTCCCGATCTTGACCGTCGAGCGAAGGATGACCAGGGCCCCGTCCTGCATGTTCGAGGCGATGTCGCGAGCTGCGGCCTCGATCATGTCGACCCGGGCAACGCCCTCGGGCGACAGCGGCGTGCCCACGGTGATGATGTAGACGTCACAGCTGAAGCTGTCGTCGAACCGTTCGGCGGCGACCAATTTCTTCGACTTGGTGACCCCGGAAAGGGCATCGGGAAGGCCCGTTTCGGTGAAATGCGGAATTCCGGAGTTCGTCATGTCGACGATCTCGGCCCGTTTCTCCACACCGATGACCGAGTTACCCGCTTCTGCGAGCACCGTGGCCAAGGTGAGACCGACGTAGCCGAGGCCGACGATCCCGACGTCAAACTTTGCTGGCAAACCGCTCATTCCTGAGATTCTTACAGCAGTGGGTATGGTGCCGCCAACTCCACGTCAAGTCTGATCCCGAAGTGTCGTGTCCGCATTTCCAGGTGGGTAGGCTCGCACTGTGCCATTGCCTGCAGACCCGCATCCGTCCCTTGCCGAGTACGCGCACCCGGAGCGCTTGGTCACCGCCGACTGGCTGGCCGGCAACCTCGGCCGCCCGGGCCTGGCCATCGTGGAGTCCGACGAGGACGTCCTCCTCTACGACACCGGCCACATCCCCGGCGCGGTGAAGATCGACTGGCACGTCGACCTCAACGATCCCAACGTCCGCGACTACATCGACGGTGCACAGTTCGCCGACCTGATGAACCGCAAGGGCATCAGCCGCGACGACACGGTCGTCATCTACGGCGACAAGAGCAACTGGTGGGCGGCCTACGCCCTGTGGGTGTTCACCCTGTTCGGCCACCCCGACGTCCGGTTGCTCGACGGCGGCCGCGACATGTGGGTGTCCAACGGCCGCGACACCACTTTGGACGTGCCGTCCAAGCAGACGACCGGCTATCCCGTCGTCGAGCGCGAGGACGCTCCGATCCGCGCCTTCAAGGAGGACGTGCTCGGTGCGCTGGGCACGCAGCCGCTCATCGACGTGCGGTCGCCGCTGGAGTACACCGGTGAACGCACGCACATGCCGGACTACCCCGAGGAGGGTGCGCTGCGCGGCGGGCACATCCCGACGGCCCGTTCGATCCCGTGGGCCAAGGCCGCCGATGACAGCGGCCGGTTCCGCACGCGCCCCGAACTCGAGGAGCTGTACGGCTTCCTCTCCCCCGAGGACGACACGGTGGTCTACTGCCGCATCGGTGAGCGCTCCAGCCACACCTGGTTCGTGCTGACCCACCTGCTCGGACTGCCGAACGTGCGCAACTACGACGGTTCGTGGACCGAGTGGGGCAACGCCGTGCGCGTACCCGTCGCGGTCGGCGACGAGCCGGGCGAGGCTCCCGGCGCGTCATGACCATGCCCGCCGCCCTGGCGGACGTGGTGTCCGACTTCAACGAGATGCAGGGCCAGGACAAGCTGCAGCTGCTGCTCGAGTTCGCCAACGAACTCCCGCCGCTGCCCAGCGATCTCGAGGAAGCGGCGATGGAGCCGGTGCCCGAGTGTCAGTCGCCGCTGTTCCTGCACGTCGACGCGGCAGATCGTGATCGGGTCCGGCTGTACTTCAGCGCTCCTGCCGAGGCGCCGACCACCCGCGGGTTCGCCGCGATCCTGGCCGCGGGCCTCGACGAACTGTCCGCCGACGAGATCCTCGCCGTGCCCGACGACTTCTACTCCGAACTCGGTCTCGGCAAGTTGATCAGCCCCCTGCGCCTGCGCGGGATGTCGGCGATGCTGACGCGCATCAAACGCCGGCTGCGCGACGCCTGAGCGTCGCTGCGGGCGTTCGGATTCCCCAGCGGCAGCACGAGATCACCACGGCCGGGCGGCCTCGTGCGGACTTACCCGCCGGTAACCAGCACCGGCTCGCCGGGACGGATATAGCGCCGCCTAAACTGCCCCAGATAGATTCTTAAAGACGTTTCTTAGACACGCCACCAGGAGGCGCAGTGCCCAGTCACGCCAGCTCGAAGATCTCCAAGGTGCTCGTCGCCAACCGCGGCGAGATCGCCGTCCGGGTCATCCGGGCCGCCAAGGACGCTGGGCTGGCCAGCGTGGCCGTGTACGCCGACCCCGACGCCGACGCGCCACACGTCCGGCTCGCCGACGAGGCGTTCGCCCTCGGCGGCCAGACCTCGGCGGAGTCCTACCTGGTCTTCGAGAAGCTGCTGGACGCCGCCGCGAAGTCCGGCGCGAACGCCATCCACCCCGGCTACGGATTCCTGAGCGAGAACGCCGAGTTCGCCCAGGCCGTGATCGACGCCGGCCTGATCTGGATCGGGCCGAGCCCGCAGTCCATCCGCGACCTGGGTGACAAGGTCACCGCGCGCCACATCGCCGCGCGCGCCGACGCCCCGCTGGTGCCCGGCACGTCCGATCCCGTGAAGGACGCCGACGAGATCCTGGACTTCGCCAAGGAGTACGGCCTCCCGATCGCCATCAAGGCAGCCTTCGGTGGCGGCGGCCGCGGCATGAAGGTCGCCCGCACGCTCGAGGAGATCCCCGAGCTGTTCGATTCGGCCACCCGCGAGGCCGTTGCCGCCTTCGGCCGCGGCGAATGCTTCGTCGAGCGTTACCTGGACAAGCCGCGCCA